>NZ_AUGI01000037.1 GCF_000422585.1 Hugenholtzia roseola DSM 9546 | reverse complement strand
GGACAACGCACTGCGTTGTCCGAACTATGTGCGAACAAACCCGCAACGTTTTTCAATCCTACTGACGGCGGACAAGGCAATGCCTTGTCCCTACATGTGAGTATTTTCGTCTCGCCAAACGCCAAAAAAATTTGGGGGCTAACGCCCCCAAGCCCCCAAAAACCAAAAAGGGTAAAAACCTAAAAGCGCAAAGCGTTACGGACTCAGAGAAAAACGAAACCCGTAGTTGTCGCTCCTAACAGCAGGAAGGTTCCAGTCACGGCCGGCAGAGTGGCAGTTACCATCAACGTTGTTCCACGAACCGCCACGCAAAAGCCTATAAGCAGATACTTTGTTATTCAAAGGGTTTTGTTTTTTTGCCTCTTCAGTTTCATAAAACTTTGCATCATAATAATCCTGACACCACTCAAAGACATTGCCGCTCATATCATACAAGCCTAATTGATTCGGCTTTTTCTCACCCACAGGCTTGAGTTGCGAACCTGCTCGCATAAAAGGTTCTAATGGCGTTTGTTTCCCTTTTTGATAGGCTTCAAGTTCTTCAAAAGTACCCTCCCTGCCTGTATTGGCGTAGTAATAACCGACTTCATTTAGGTCATTACTGCCTGCATAAAGAAAGTCGTCTTTCCAATTGATGCCACCTTTGGCGGCATACTCCCATTGTGCTTCTGAAGGCAGTTGGAAGGTAGCTCCTGGTATCAAATCTTTGAAAATATCATTGAGCCATTCTGTGCAGGCTTTTGCGTCATTCCAAGAAACGTATATGACAGGCTTATTTCTTTGGGTTTGTAGCCTGCCTTGTTCGTCATGTTTCCAACAGATGACATTCCCTTCTTCGTCTTTTTCCTGAAAGATATAACCCCACTGCTGCACCTCTTTTTTTAGAATATAAGCACCTTTTTTTTCCTCGTCTATCTTTCCTTGCGCATCTCTAAACCAATCCATACTCTCTTTGTAATCAAAATACCTACTTCCTTTTTCTGCGTCAGTTTGGTATCCGCTATGGTTGGCAAAGGCTTCAAAATCGGCGTAGGTGGTTTGGTATCGGCAGAGGTAGAAATCGGTTAGGCTTACAGGTATGGGGTTGCCGTTTTGGTCATACTCGTCTTCTTTCACGCTGGGGTGGCTACCTTTTTTGCTGCCCATCAGGAAGTGTTTTTCGGGGCAGGCATCTGTCCCCTGCACAAAAATCATATTATACCATATCCGAATGAGAGCTGCCGTAGGCAGTTGGCGCAAGGGTTCTTTTTGGGCTTCTTCGGGGTTTTGCGCCTTCTGATAGAGTGCTGTCAGAAAGTTGTCTTTTTCCACAATAGAGTTTCCTCGCAAATCTATCCACTGCAAAGCCAAAACAGGGTCGGCTACGCCTGCTAAGGCAGCGTACTTTTGCTGATTTTTGTCGGGTGCTTTTTCGTCGGTTGGTGTTTGAAGTCTTAGGCGGTTGTCTTTCAAATTTAAGCGTTGGCAGGCGGGAAAATGTTTGAGCCAATCGGTATGGGTTAGGTCAAGCCCGCTTAGGTTTAAATCGGTGATTTTCGCCAATTCCAAAGCAAAACCTACATTGTAACGCTTGATGGTTTCTATCGCCTTTTGAAAAAGGTTTTCGGTGATGCCTATATTAGACAAGGCAAAATAAGGGTCTCTATAATTTGGTTCATCTTGGGAAAAGAGCAGTTCGTCCATCAAATACTCATAGACAAAAAGCTCAAGTAGCGGTTTTTCGCGAATCTGTTTCAGAAATGTATCCTTTTCAAGATTGGCGAAATTATTTTTTTGATAGCTTTCGAAAAGCATAAGGGTCTGCCAAAAAGTATGTTCTTTTTGGGCTTCGGTCAAATCTTTTTTCAATAAAGCATAAAGCCTTTGTGCTACTTCGAAGTAATAGGCTTCTTTGGTTAGTCTATCTTTGAGCGTATCGGAATGAACGATTAAAAGTGTTCTGAAATATTCGTTAGGACAAGTTTTCAATAAGGGCTGTACCTCTTTTGAATAAGATTTTTTAATCTCTTGTTGGTAAGAAAAATTTTCTATTTTTTGTTTTAAATTTTTCCACTCCTTATCCGTTTGAGGTCTGAAATAAAGGCGTGTTTGAAGTAAGTGGCGATAGAAAACAAAGCTCTGCTCGCTTGCACCTTCTTTCTTTACATATTCTTCGGCAATCCTGCCCTGATAGAGTGCTTCGGCAAGGAAATATTCGTAAAACTCGGTGTGCGCTAATTGATACGCCTCGCTCTGTTCGCTGCGTTTGAAAAAGCTCTCTGTTAGTTCTGTTGGTTTTTTAGAAAAGGTCGGCTCTTTGGGAAAACTTTCTACTACCGCAACAAGAAGTTCTTGTTTCAATTCTGCGGCGAAGGCTTGTTTCTCTTTTTCTGTTTCGCTTTCCAAACCCAAAGCAGCTCTTTCTTGCCTAACCCAACCCTTAAAGAGATGCTCATATAACAAGACCTGCACCTCGATTTTAGCAATTTTGGCTAAATCTTCTTGTGATTGATTCAGTAAAAAAATAAGACTTTTGATGAAAAGAGGACGGTAAAATAAGGTACTTATTTCTCCTGCCAAAAAGGTTTCTGCTTTTGCCAAATACTCGCCCGAAAGCCTATTTTTCAGCAATCTGTTTGCTCCATCTTTTACAATCTTATCCAGAAATAAGGCACGCCAATTGCGCCCTGCCAAACGCTTATAATCTTTGGCATCATCTATTTTATCGAAAAGGAAATTTGTTCGAGTAGAGCAGAAAATGTAAGCAAAAGTCTCTAATTTTTCGAGCAACTCTTTAAGCCTTTCCACTCTCTTTTTTTTGTCTGCCTCCTTTTTTGCCTCTAAATCTTTATGAAAATCGTCTATAAAGACAATCGTATAAGGCTTTCTTTCCTCCGAAATGTTTTTTTCCAAAAAAGCAACTTGTTTATCCAAGTCCGTTTCAGCATACAAAAAAACAAGGTCGTATTTGCCCCTAAAAGTTGCCTGTGTTTGTTGCAACACTGTGAAAATCTTTTGCATTGTCAGCGTCTTGCCCATACCCGAATCGCCCAGAAGCATAAAAAGGCATTTGGTAGTTCCTTCGTGCGGTTTTAAATTTGTACAAAAAGAAACCAAAGTAGGACTTTGCTTAGGGTCGTATCCGTAATGGTCTAATACCAATTTGACACACAGCTCACGCCAATAGCTACTTTCCATAACCATATCCTGATAATTTGCCAATTCCTTTTTGATTGGCTCTAATACGCCTGCTGCTACATCAGGATATTTTTTCAAAAGTGCAAGTCTTGCGTCTTTTCCTTGCAGACGGCGCAGCCATTTATGGCGCAAACCCGCTCTAACGACATAGCGCGATTTAGTTTCTGAAAAGTTTGGTGGGACTATGACCTGACTTTGAACCGTGTTTATATGTTGTACAATGCCCATCTTCGTTTGGGTTTAAAGTGATAATAAATGGCAAAAAACAACCCCATTTCTGAAAGCCAAATTAGGGTTTGAGGTGAATATTTTGGTTTTCTATCTTCTCGATATGCGTGATGTAAGTCGTATTGTGGTCGCCTCTGACTACAACCGCCTTATCGCTGGCAGTAATGCGCTCGTCGATGTGTTTGTGCGTTGAGTTATCTACGACGCTATTATCAACTCGCTTGTCAATCTTGATAGAAACTTGTAGTTTCTGGGCAATACTTTCAAGATTTTGCCGAAGGCTATCAAATTGGTTTTGAATTGTTTCCGCTTCGCTCGGTTCTGGCACTTGTTTTTGGGCAAAATGCTCAATTTGTTGGTCTATCTCTTGCAAATCGTCTATGGCATTTTGAATTTGTTTTTTAAGCCCAAACTTAGTAGTCTGGTCGGCTGTAAAAGACCACTCCTTTAAAAGAAAAGCAATTTCCTCCTGCAAAACCTTGTGCGTCTTTCTCAAGCCTTCTAAAAGTGTGAGGTAAGATTCCTTGTTCATGGCAGTTTGTTTAATCGGTATAAAAATAAAAACATCTAAACCGCCACAATATACAAAAAAAACAAAAAAGGGACTTCTTTTTTTTGAAAACTTACTATGCAAATGGAAAAAGTTATTTTTCATTTTTGCGAATCGCTATCAGCCACACAAAAAACCTCCTCGACGGCTAAAAGCCCCTTCGAGTGTTGAAACATTTTTGCTTTTTCTTTTTTTCGGTTTCAAAAAGCCGTACCTTTGCAACTAACTGACAAAATGGCGTTTCTGACACGCTTTTTTATGCCGACAAGCTCTCTTTGAAGGCAGCAGAAGTGTCAAAACAAGCAAAATGGCAGTTTTCGCCTTTTGGCAAATATCTTGTTTTGCTGCTTCCAAAATTATTTTTCTAACCCTTATTGAAGGTTCATCTGACTATGGCAAACGAAGAAACAAACCCTACCCCCGAACAACAGCCCGAAAGCGAAACTCCGCAGGTAGAAACGGCACAGGAAAACACAGCAAACCCCAGCAGCGACAAACTCCACGCCGAAGCACAAGAATTTAAAGACAAATACTTGCGCCTTTATGCCGAATTCGATAACTTCCGCAAGCGCACCGCCAAAGAACGCCTCGAAACGGAATTGCAGGCAAATCGCAAACTGATGAACGCCCTACTGCCCGTCCTCGACGACTTCGAGCGTGCGCAAAGCTCTATCCAAAAAGCCGAAGAAAAGGAAAAAGCCGCCCTCGAAGCCTTAGACATTTTATACAAACGCTTGGCAGATACGCTCAAACAAAATGGCTTGAAACCTATGGACTCTGCCATCGGAAACACCCTCGACGCTGAATTGCAGGAAGGTATCGCCATCGTACCCGTAGCCGAAGAAGACAAAAAAGGCAAAATCATCGACGAAATAGAAAAAGGATACTACTTGCACGACAAAGTCTTGCGCTTTGCCAAAGTAGTTATCGGCTCGTAAAAATGCACCCCACCCCATACCCCTGCCCCCATAGGGAGGGGCTTAAATTTTGCTTGTACGCAAATTGTATAGCTGCCAAAAAGTCATGTTAAATTCTAAAAATTAGGTCGAGTGTAGGGACAAGGCATTGCCTTGTCCTAATTTTGATAGAAATAAAAAAGGATTTTCAGACCCAAAAAAAGGTTGAGTCCAAATTTTATTTCGTTTTCAATTTGACAACACAAGTTTTTTTTGCAGAACTTAACATTATTGCCCCTATGGGAAGAAGGCAGGGTAGGGGTTCAGAAACAAGAAAAATTACGCAAAATCATTCAACAACAAAATTAGCAATGGCAAAAGATTATTACGAAATCTTGGGAGTAAGCCGAAACGCTACCACCGACGAAATCAAAAAAGCCTATAGAAAAATTGCTATCAAATATCACCCCGACAAAAACCCTGGTGATAAAGAAGCCGAAGAGAAATTTAAAGAGGCCGCACAAGCCTATGATGTACTCTCCAATGCCGATAAAAAGGCAAAATACGACCGTTTCGGACACGAAGCCTTCAATGGCGGCGGCGGAAATTACGGCGGCGGCGGTTTTAGCATGGACGACATCTTCTCACAATTTAGCGACATCTTCGGTGGCGGCTTTGGCGGCGGTAGCGCACAAGGGCGCAGACGGCGAAAAGGGACAAATTTGAGAATTAAGCTCAAACTCACACTACGAGAAATCGCGACAGGCGTAGAAAAAAAGGTAAAAGTACGCAGACAGATACAGTGTAAAAGTTGTAGCGGCACAGGTGCAGAATACGGCACAGCCTTAGAAAACTGTACCACTTGTGGCGGCACAGGGCAGTTGAAAAAATATACCAATACTATGTTGGGGCAGATGATTACGACAGCCACCTGCCATGTCTGTAATGGTGAAGGGCGCGTAGTCAAGAAAAACTGTCCGCCTTGTGGGGGTCAGGGTTTTGTGGAAGAAGAGGAGGTTATCAACCTGCAAATTCCTGCGGGCGTAGAACACGACATGCAACTTTCTATGTCGGGCAAAGGCAACTTCCCCTATCGCGGTGGCTTAGATAGTTTGGCAGGCGATTTAATTATTGCCATAGAAGAAGAAGAAGACGAAAACTTTAAGCGTGATGGTAGAAATATTCATTACGAACATTACATCAGCTTTATTGATGCCGTTTTGGGTACAAAGGTAGAAGTGCCAACGCTGGAAGGTGCAGTTCGCATTGAGATAGAAGCAGGCACACAGAGCGGCAAAATCGTTCGCCTACGTGGAAAGGGCATCAAAGACTTGCAAGGCTATGGCACAGGCGACCAATTAGTGCATCTCAAAGTATGGACACCGCGCAATCTAAGCAAAAAACAAAAAGAAGCCTTAGAAAAATTGCGCTCCGAAGGCATCTTCGAACCCAATCCTACCAAAGAAGAAAAAAATAGCTTCTTCGACCGCATGAAAGACTTTTTTCAGTAGCAAAAGCCATTTCTAACCACTTTCCCAAACCAAACGGACTTTGAAAAAGTTAGAATCAGAGTCAGAATCTTCCGACAAACCCTTAGAAGGGGCAGAAACGCCAAACGCCGACCTGCCCCTAACGGATTTTGACCCTACCCAAGAATTAGACATAGAAACGCGCTGGTTTCAGCTTACGCAACGCCTAAAAGGGCTTTTTCAGAAAACACCCGACTTAGAGGCGGTTCTCTTTCTGGTAGGTGTGCAAGAATTGGGGCGTGGCAAACGCATCTTTTCAAAAGAAGAAAAACAAGACCTGATGCACATGGCTACCTGCAAATTGCTTAGTTTGCTTGGCTACTACCAGTTGGAAGGCATCGATAAAGAAGGTTGGGCGCATTGGAAAAACATACGCCCCCTGCCTTTTCTTGCGCCCAAAGAACAAGAGAAATTGCTCAAGATGTGCGCCGTAGAATATTTCGAAAAGGAAATATTTTAGGAAATAGACAAAAAACCGCAGAACCCCACCCTGTCCTCCCCCATAGGGAGGGTTCGAAAACCAAGTCATTTTTTTTGCATTTATGCAAAAAAATGATGCCGCCTAAAAGCCCCATGTAGGGACAAGGTATTGCCTTGCCTGCATAGCAAGATTGAAAAAATGTGTTATTTTGTTTTGAATTTGAAAATTGGAGTGAGCGTGCCATTCACCTTGACCAAAAATTTTCATAATTTATCCGTTTTTATATGAAAAAAAAACTTATCTTAGGCATCATCTTTTTGCTGCCGCTTAGTCTTGTTTTTTTCCTCAATTCGGGCGAAACCACCTTCAAATCCTTAGAGATTTACTACGATTTGCGCAATCCTGAATTTGACCCTTCCTTTTTGGCTACTAAAAATTGTGAACCAAACTTTGTAGATAGCACTTGGCGAGTACGCGATTTTGCACTCAAAGACCAAAACGGACGCGACTTTTCATTAAAAAATGTAGAGGGTAAAATCTTTGTCGCAAATTTTATCCTGACGCGCTGCACCAATAGCATCTGCCCGACGATGGTTTCCGAATTAGTGCGTGTGCAAGAGGCTTTCGCTAATCCTGAAAACGACATTCATTTGGTTTCTTTTAGCATAGACCCCGAATACGATACGCCCGAAATTTTGCAGCAATATGCCACTACCTACCGCGCCAATGGCGATTATTGGCATTTCCTAACAGGCGAAAAAGCACAAATTTATGCACAAGCACATTGTTCTTATTTCGTAGCGGCACAAAATCAGGGCGATTATAGCACCATAGACCATGCCGATAAGCTCATCTTGGTAGATAAAGAAAAGCGCATCAGAGGCTATTACAGTGGCACTTCGCGCCAAGAAGTGGATAGGCTTATTACCGAAATTCAACTTTTGTTGAAGGAATATGAGGCGAAAAATAGGGAAAAGTAAGTACAATAGGGAGGACAACTTTTTATAGAGCCTGCCCAAAAGTAGAAAGTAAAATAGCAACAAAGTAGAAATTCGTAAGTCATTTACAAAATCTTAGGTAAGAAATTGGTAAATGGCTTACGAACTTTTTTTAGGTGTCGAAGGTCTTATTTCTATTTAAGGATAACCTTCTGGTGAAATCTAATTCCCGAAGGCGTATAGATTTGTAGAAGATACAAGCCGCGTGCAAAATCTTGGGTTTGAATTTGGAGCGGTTCGCCTACCTTTTTCAAGGCTTCGCCCTGAAAGGCAATCTTTCCTGTGGGCGTATAGAGCGTAATCAAAGCCGTTTCGTCTTTTGCACTTGCCCATTCTAAATTAAAATGCGTGTAGGCAGGATTTGGATACAAAGACAAAGAAGATTCGGCTATTTTTGAATTAGGCGCAACAGAAACTACTTTTGAAAGGCTAAATGTTCCTGCGTAATCGCGCTGTTTGAGGCGATAATAGGCGGTTTGGGTATTCAATTCTTCGTCTTTAAACTGATAGAATTTTCGCAACGTTGTCGTATTGTGTCCCTTTACAAAGCCAATGGGATAAAACTCAACGCCGTCGGTACTTTTCTGAATCTCAAAACCTTCGTTATCGCGCTCCGAACTGGTGTTCCAATTGAGCAGGGTGAAATTGTCATATTTTTGTGCCTTAAATTCTACCAACTCTACGGGCAAAATTACCTGACAATCAAATTCACGTTGGTTGTCTTGCTGTTCGCCACACTCTTGCGAAATGGCAGACACTTGGTAGAGAAAAATTAGGTTTTCCACTGTATTGGTAGGCGGCGTATTGATATCGAGCTGATAGGTTAGCGTTACCGAGCGTGTAGGAAAGCTATTATCGGTGGTATCATTTGAAAGTAGATTGAAGGTTACGTTTGGATTGAGCGAAGTAAGATTGTGGCTCAAATCGTTGGCATAGTAGTAGCCATTTGAAAAACCTACGGTAATGGTAACAAAGTCGCCATTGGCAAAGGTGCAGTTGGTGGCATTGTCGAGCGAAGAAAGAATATCAAAATTGGGGTCTATCAGTGGAATTTCTACGGTCAGGCGTTGTTCATTGACAAACCACCAAGTATTGACCGTTTCAGGATTGTCATTGTTGCCGCGCCCTGTCCATCTGTGGCAGCCTCCTGTGGCAGAAGTGGCGGGGTCGCAACCTGCTAATTCCAAATTTCCATCTAAGGCTGTTCCTGTATTGATAAGGGTATCGTCCCAATAGATGCGTGGGCTTTGAAAAGAGCCATTACAAATGTTGCTGATGGGGCGAATAAGCGCAACAGAAAAACCGTTATTGTGGTTTTCTACATCAGAGATAGGCAGGTGAGTAAGCCCTGTAAAGAAAGAAACGGTTATGGGAACTTCTGTACCGGGCGGCACAGGATTGCCTAAGTTATCGTTGCCGTCCCAAGGAATACAACTAATGCCATCAGGAATTTGCACATCTATCATCAATACGTCTGCTGTGTTGGGTTGATAGCCTACAACGCCGTTGAGGTCGAGCAAAATGTCGGCTGCGCCTCCTCCTTCGGAATTGACGCGAATACAATACCCTGTGTTGAGGCATTGGTCTAAATCTACTCCCAAAAGGCAACCTACTGTACCTGATGGAAATTCTATCAGGTCTGGATTATTCAAAAAGATAAGATAAAAAGGACGTGTTTGCGCTTGTTCGGGCGTAGTGATGTTATTAAAAACTGAACGCCTATCTACAATTTTATCGCCCGTATTGCGCGTACCCGTAGGATTACAACTAACGGCAAAACCAAAAGGACGCATGCCATTGAAATCTACACGTGTAACAACGCTATCGCGCTCCGAAGTATAGACAAACATGCCCGCATCTACGGTATGGTTGTTATCACTACCCCCTGTAGTAAAAGACCACTCACGCGACCAAAGTCGCCCTTTTTGCTCCACTCCTGCGGCATTTACTACCGTAATATCAAAGAGAGGCATACTAAAATCCCCCCAAGTTGTAGCAGGATTATTGTTATTTCTAAATTCTATGTAATAGTCTGCCGAACCAGTAGCTCCATATTGGGGTGCAGGAATTGGATTGGGTACGACAAAAAAGGCGGCATCATAACCTGCCGCTCCATATTTTTGAGCAGGTCCTACAAAAAAGCGATTAAAAGTAGCGGCATTATTATTGGCATAGTAACCTGTTCCCATGCCCGAAATTGGGTTGTGTTCTACCACCGTAACGTTTTGATGTGTGCGAATACGCGCCCTGACGTTATTTGCCACCCCGCCAAAACCGTAATAAACCGTATCACCGGGCTGCACGCGAATATAAAGACGCACCAAAGGGTCTGCCCCATAAGTGGCAAATTTACTACCCGTATTGACGTTGTTGGTATTTATCATCAAAACACGGTTTGCTGCCCCCTTCCAGCCCAAAGGATTTAATTCCCGCGTGCCTTCAGCAAAAAGCGAGGCAGATACTACAATTTGTAGCAAAATTGAAAGCATCAAGCCTATCGATAGGCTTAATGTTTTGTTACGATTCGTAACAAAGAAAAAATTAAGATTTTTCATATAATAGAGGTGTTATTAGTTGTCGGAAGCCCGATAAAAAATGGTGTTACATCAATTATTTTGTCTTTTGTAGGCACGCTTCATGCCCATACCACTACAAAGATACGGCTATAAGGAAGAAAAAGAAAATCTATAGCGCGTTTTTTTGATGAATGTACCAAAATCATACCCTAACTGCGCGATTTTGAGGATAAAATGCAGTTGAGCGCAAATAAAAACGAATAGACAAAAAAAGAGATAGACTGACTTATTACGACCCTTTAAATCTCTACCACCATTTTTTTATTTGGCTGCCAACATAGCCCTAACTCTTTTAGAAACAACCCCTTAACAGTTTTTAAATATTGAGCAATCCTTCTAAAATTGGACACTACCTAAAAAACCTAAAAAAAGACGAAAAAATATTTGGCGTGTATCCTATTTTTATCTATCTTAGACTTGATTTGTAATAATTTTTTGTATTCAACCTCCACCAAAAAGAATGGCAGCAAAGAAATACTATGCCGTAATGCTCGTAGATGACAGCGAGATAGACAATCTCATCAACCAGAAGATGATTCAGTCAGCCAATATCTGTGATGTAATTTACGTACATTCAGGGGCGAAAAGTGCCATCGAAGCCCTCCGAAATTTGGAAAAAATTGCCAAAGATGTACCCAGCAAAATTCTTCCCGATGTTATCTTCTTAGACATCGACATGCCACTGATGGACGGCTTGCAGTTCTTAGACCAATTCGCAACCCTACTCCCCCAGACACAACAGCACTGTCGTATCGTGATGCTTACCTCGTCTATCAATCCCAAAGATATGACGCGCTCCAAAAAGTATGACTTTGTCAAAGAATATATCAATAAACCGCTTTCAAAAGACGTTTTACAAAAACTTGATGTGTAAAACTATCTTAATTTTGCGGCTTCCTCTTTCTTTTTCGAAAAAAGAGAGCCTTTTTGTCTTTCCAATCCTTATATTTGAGCTTAAGCCTATTTTGTTTTACTTTGTTCTACAAAGTCCTTATTGAATAACAAAAGGCAAACGCTTATCTTTTCCGTTTAAACACTTCTCATAATGCTCAATATCATTTTATTTGGTCCTCCGGGGGCAGGCAAAGGCACACAGAGCCAAAAACTTGTAGAACATTATCAGCTCGAACACATCTCGACAGGCGACCTCTTGCGCTCGGAAATGGCAGCTGGCACAGCCTTAGGCAAGCAAGCCCAAGACTACATGCAAAAAGGCGCACTCGTTCCCGATGCCGTTGTGATTGGCATGATAGAATCTAAACTCAAAGCGCAGACGCACGCCAAAGGGATTATCTTCGACGGCTTTCCGCGCACCTTAGCACAGGCACAAGCCTTAGACGAACTCTTGCAAGCGCACGGACAGAAAATCGCCTGCTTGCTTTCTCTCGAAGTAGAAGAGGGCGAACTGACCAAACGCATCTTAGAAAGAGGCAAAACCTCTGGACGCATCGACGACCAAAACGAGGAATTAGTCAAGAGGCGCGTACAAGTTTATCGCAACGAAACAGAAATCGTGGCGACGCACTACGAAAAGCAAGGCAAACTTGAACGCATCAATGGCATAGGTGAAATTGAAGAAATTACCCAAAAGCTCAAGACTGCCATCGACAAGGCTGCCGCAAAGAGTTGATGCGATTAAAAAATCAATTCGCTTTCATTTTGTAGTCTAATTTAATGCCATTTAAGCCTAAATTCAGTGCCTAAATTCAGTTGGGGCAGCCCCTGCGGTTGCCCTAAATGAGGCAAGACGGAGAGATAGAATTAGTTAGTCTTTCTTTTTCACAATCTTTTTGATTTTTTTCCTAATCTTATCTTGTCGAATTTCCTTTTGTCGCATTTCCCATTCTGCTAAGGCTTTTTTGTCTTTCTTGCCTTCGAGTTGGCTCAATTCGCGATATAAATCTGCCTGCTCTGCCTGATACCAATCTGAAAGACTTTCACCCAGACTCAAAGTTTCCAAGTTTTCTATGCGTCTTTCCAATAACTTTATTTTCTCTTTCAAAAACCAACTTTCCGAACGCTGCCCCTGCCATTTCACAAGGCGAAAGGCTGCTTTATAGAGCAAGTAAGATAAACTAACCAGAAAAAAAGACGTTGCCCAATCCATGTGTAGATGCTTATTTTAAAGGAGTTTGATTTTTTTTCGCTTATCTTTGAGTAGAAATTACAGGGTAGAAATTATGGGGTAGAAATTGTGGCATAGAAACTATGCGCCAAGATACAGGACAAAGATTGCATATTTTTGCCAAATACGTCCGAAATTTCACCCTTACCCTTTCTAAAAACGCAGAAAAACGCAAAAAGTTAGCCCCCGACTGTCATTTTCACTTTCTTTTCTCTTGTTATGAATTTATACCAGAATCGCTTTCATCTAAAAATTATCCTTATCATTATTGCCTTTTTTATCGCCTCTGTTTCTCTTTTTTACACTAATTTTTTAGTGGAAAAGTTAGCCGAGCGCGAGCAGGAACAAATAGATTTAGTAGCCAAAGCGCAAGAATTAGCCAGTCAGACCGAAGATAGTTTAAGTTTAAATTTTTTAGTCAATCATATTTTAGAAGGCAATATTTCCATTCCTATGATTGTGGCAGATGAAAACGAAAATCCTACCATTTGGAAAAACATTTCCTTCGCGCCTCACCTTAGCGAAAAAGAAAAAGAGGCACAACTGCGGGCGCACCTTAGTCGCATGAAAGCCGCGCATGCACCCATAGAAGTTTCAATTAGTGAAGATTGGAAACTATTTGTTTTTTACGAAAATTCTATTTTACTTACACAACTCAAATATTTTCCTTACGTTCAACTTTCTATTATTGCTGCCTTTTTTTTATTTATGTATCTAACCCTTATGTATTTGCGAAAAGCCGAACAAGATAAACTTTGGGTAGGACTTGCCAAAGAAACCGCCCATCAATTAGGTACGCCGCTTTCTTCCCTTATCGCTTGGCTCGAATATCTAAAAGTAGATGAACAGATAGAGGGTTCTATTTTAGAAGAAATGGAAAAAGATGTCAAAAGGCTTGAAATTGTTACGCAGCGTTTCTCAAATATTGGTTCTCTGCCTGATGCTAAGGTAGAATATTTGCCAGAAGTTATAGAAAATATTATAGACTATTTAAGAAAAAGGATTTCTTCTAAAATTAAAATCTACATTCACTCTACCAAAACCGAATCTTTGTATGCACCCATAGGGCGTTCTCTTTTCGAGTGGGTCATCGAAAATTTGTGTAAAAATGCCGTAGATGCCATTAAAAGCGGAAAAGGTGAAATTCATATTTATTTAGACTTGAATAAAAATGAAAACTTTATCCAAATCGACATCAGCGACACAGGCAAAGGAATCCCGAAGGCAAATCTACAAACGGTATTTCGTGCAGGCTATACCACCAAAAAAAGAGGTTGGGGTTTGGGCTTGGCATTAGCAAAGAGAATCATAGAAGAATACCATCATGGAAAAATATTTGTACAAAAATCAGAAATAAATGTAGGAACTACTTTTCGGATTCTCCTTCCCAAAGCGTACCCTGCTGCCATTCCCCCTTCTGAATAAAGTGCAATATATCAGGAAAAAAATCTAAAAAATGCTGCTCTAATGTTTCAAAATTTTGATACAGTGTAGAAAGAGCCGTTTCTAAATGATTGGCATGTTGCGCTCGGCGGTTCAAATTTTCCAACGACTTCTGCATGCCAAATTCCGTCCCATAGTGTGTAAGCCAATCTTGCGACTGCATGCGAGCCGTTATGTTTTGTAACAAAGGCGGCAATAGCTCTTTTTTTCTATGTAAGATTTCATAGGTTTCAGCAGAAAAATCGGGCAGGCTTTGTTTTGTATATTTTTCAAAGTTTATTGCCAAAAAATGGTCGTAAAAAACATCTATTAAAACGGGTGAATATTTGCCAAATCGTTGATGTAAAATCTTAGTTGCCGCCTTCGTACTTTGGTGCGCGTCTGTAAAGGCATCTATTTGCCTATGCAAAAAAACGCCTTGCCTAATTCGCAAAGAATACAGCGAAAGTTCCTTATTTTTGACAAAATCGCCCATAAAATTGCCAATAAGCCAATCTTCGTCTTTTTGAGATAAGAAGAAATGCGCTAAAAAGTTCATGCTATAAAGTTTAGTAAAAAATAAAAGAGCTAATTTTTTTCCGATTCTGCACTTTCCACGATTTTGCGTTTGCGCTTGGCAGTGCGATAATCTAAGTAGTAGCCAACGATAGGGAAAAGAGTACTTGCAGAAAGCACGAAAAGCACCAACATGGTTTTGCTGCTCATATAGGTAAGTTTTAAAGGTAAAATGAATTAGACTGCTGCCTTCTAAACAAAAAAAGCAAGGGGCTTGTTTTTACAGAGGCAAAAATACGAAAAAAAACGGGGAAAAGCGCGAACTTTGTCCTAACTTTGTCGCGAAGCCTTTTGCGGTTGTGCTTTTTCTAAATTTATTTACTTTATTTTCTAACAAAAAAACAAAATGAAATCCTATTCGCACCTAACAGCTTTTATTACAGGGGCTACCTCTGGTATTGGCAGAGCCATTGCCGAACTTTTTGCAGAAGCCCAAATGCGCCTTATTCTCACAGGAAGAAGACAAGATAGGCTTGATTTAATGAAAAAAGAGTTAAGTGAAAAAACACAAATTTATACCTTAAATTTTGATGTCAGCCAAAAGCAGGCAGTAAAAGCAGCGATAGCCACCCTACCTGATAGTTGGAAAAATATCAATATTTTAGTCAATAATGCAGGAAATGCACACGGACTTGCGCCTTTTCAAGATGGCTCTCTCGATGATTGGGAAGCTATGATTGATATAAATATAAAAGGAATTTTATATGTAACAAAGGAAATATTGCCTTTTATGAAGTTACAAACACACAAACACATCTTAAATATCGGCTCAATAGCAGGCATAGAAGTCTATCCAAATGGAAATGTATATTGCGCCTCCAAACGCGCAGTAGCAGCTTTGAGCGAGGCTTTGCGAATTGATTTATTAAAAGAAGGAATTAGAGTTTCAGAAATCAAACCGGGATTAGTCGAAACCGAGTTTTCGCTGGTAAGATTCAAAGGCGACGAGGCACGCGCCGCACAGGTCTATCAAAATTACAGCCCCTTGCAAGCAGAGGACATCGCCGAAATTGCATTTTTTATACTCACGCGCCCTGCCCATGTCAATATTGCAGACCTTTTGGTATTACCCACCGACCAAGCAAAATCCACAATCATCAACAAAAAAATATAAATTCAAGCCAAAGGCAAAAAGGACGGTAAAAAATAGGGGGCTACTATCAAAATTTTTCTTAAATTTGGGAAAGGAGAGCGGTTTTTTCCTTTCAGACTGCAAAGTTCTCTTTTCCTCTATCCTATTTTATACAAATAAAAACTATGAAAGAAAATAAAATATTACAAAATAAGTTGCTATTTTTTCATTTATTTTTTTTAATATTGTTTTATTTCCTAACTTTTTCGCCTCTTTTGGCAAAAGAGCCTCCTATTTTGCGGCTACTCCCACAGCAAGAAGCCTACGAACTTGCGCCTTATCTTTATCAAGTTTCCGATTCGGAACAGGATTATTACATACATGAGGTTTCAAAAAAGAACTTTAAGCCTTTATTATTTAAAGAAATAGACCGAAACAAAACAGTTCATTGGCTAAAACTTATTTTGTATAATCCTCTGGAAGAAAGTCAAGATTTTTATATAAGTATTGGTTTTATAGATGAAGTTACGGCTTATTTGTTGCTCCCTTCGGGCAACTTTCAAGAAAAAAAAGTAGGGTCGCTCACCCCACTTTCAGAAAGAGAGGTCAAAATAGGTAGCAGTCCTTTTCTAAAATTCACCATCAACGCTCACAAAACGCAGGTTATTTATCTAAAACTGCACAGCCAAACTGAACTTTCAGCCCAAGATGTGCGATATTCTTTAAAAAGATGGTTTAAAGGTTATACAGATGAAGGGTTTAGAAACCAATTTTATAGACAAAGAAGCTACAAAAACTTTCTTTACGGAGCAATGCTTATGATGCTACTCTATAACTTAATCGTTTATGTAACATTACGAGAAAAAGACCATTTATATTACCTTCTTTACAACTTTTTCATATTTTTATATTTATTTAGTAATAGCGGTTATATATTAGAATTTATTTTGTACAACTATCCTCGCATCGATTTAGGTATTTGGTTGATAAGCGGCGCAGGTACGCTATTTTGCTTCTTACTTTTTGGAAAACATTATCTACAAACGCAAATATTTGTACCACTTTGGCATCAAATTATCAAAGCCTTGCAAGGTATTAGTTTGCTTATTGCTTTACTTTTCATACTTCGCTTCTGGAATATTGGTATGATTCTCAATATGATTGCCCTGCCTATATCCCTGCTAACGATTCTAATTGCTGCCATTGTTTGCTATATGCGCGGTTATAAAATTGCAAAGTATTTTATTATCGCAAACTTTATTTTTGTTATTAGCTTTACCTTGTATTCTCTGGAAGTATTGGCACTTATCAAAAATGTGAAATATTTAGACATTTTAGTTTTGATAGGAATTACGATTAAATTAGCTATCTTTTCATATAGTTTAGCCGAAAGAGTGAGGAATAGCCGCTTGGCACTTTTAAAGCAAGAAAAAGAAAAGCAAATTTTAGTAGAAAGACAAAATCAAGAATTAGAACAAAAAGTAGAAGAAAGAACCTTAGCACTGCAACAATCTAATCAAGCCCTCCTACAACAGCAGCAGCAAATTGAGCAACAAAAAGACGAAATTTCCTATCAAAAAAGCACCCTTCAAAATCAATACCGCCAAATTACAGACAGTTTGCGCTATGCCGAAACCATACAGCAGGCGATTCTTCCTACGAGCGAAAAAATGAGAGAAATATTACACGATTTTTTCCTAATTTATCGCCCCAAAGATATTGTTTCTGGCGATTTTTATTGGTGTCAACAGGTACAAACTGCGCCCAAAAGCATTTTTCCGCGCCGAAGCCCGATAGAGTTTAGTCCCAAAGAGATTGAAAAAAAGCTAATCGCAGTGGCAGACTGTACTGGGCATGGCGTTCCCGGTGCTTTTATGTCTATGATAGGTGCAACATTGCTTAATGAAATCGTAAATTTAGAACATATTTACGAACCGCACCACATTTTAGAAACGCTACATCTTCGAGTTCAAATCGCACTCAAACAAAGCGAAAGAGCTAACGCAGATGGCATGGACTTGACTTTTTGTACCATAGAGGCAAAAGAAAATGACCTATTTTTAGTTGAATTTACTGGTGCAAAAAGAAACCTTTTTTGGGTGCATTATCCAACAGGTGAAATCGGAAAACTTGCAGGGGATAAAAAATCTATTGGAGGCATGCAGAAAAAGGATAAAGCCTTTACAAAGCAGGAAATTTTAGTAAAGAAAGAAACTATTTTATATTTATTTACAGATGGTTTTGCAGACCAAGCAAACGAAAAAGGACAAAAGTTTGGCACACTTGCCTTAGAACATCTCTTAGCGCAACAAGCACATTTGCCACTTGCCGAGCAGAAAGAGAAGATAGAAAATGCCTTGATAGCACACCAAGGCGAAACACAGCAGCGTGATGATATAACCCTGATGGCTATTAAAGTTGGGCATTAAAGTTAATTTTTAGAAATTAGTTTGTCTTTTTTCCAAATTCCTGACACCAATAACTTGTTTTTTTCATCATATAAAGCCCCTTCGCCTTCCCGCAAATCTTCCGACCAGCCGCCTACATACTTTTGTCCTGTATCAAAAGTGTAAGTGCCGAAGCCCTGACGCTTCCCCCTTACAAAATCTCCCTCATATACGTGCTTATTTTCCCAGATGTATTTTCCCTTGCCATGCCGCAAATTGTTCGCCCATTCCCCTACATAAATCCCCTTTCCTTCGACTAAGCCCATACCAAAACCTTGAGCAGTTTCATTTTTTACCTCTCCATAATACAACACTTTATCGCCTTTGTCATTGATAAATTCTATTTTTTTATGACTTTCTTGAATAGTCAAAAGTTCATTTTGAAGACTATCTATAATATTTTCTAACGTTTTATTATGCGCTTGCGTAGCCTTAAAAAGTGATTGTAAAGACTGATTTTCAGAGAGTTCGCTCTGAAAAATGTGTTGCCAAAGTAAAATTTGCTTTTCTTTTTGAGATATTTTTTCTTGTAGTTCATTGTTATTTTCGTATAACTTTTTCGTTTTCTCCGTTTTATATTTTTTGTTTTGTGCAAAGCTATCAGACTTTTCTAAAATGTATCTTTCTATTTCTGTATTTTTCAACAAAGTTACCGCAGCACTGTCCTTTTCTTCTAAAAAAAAGTAAAGTGCTTTTTCTAATACTAATTGTTTTTTATTTTTATCTTTTTCTATATTTAAAAGAGAATCTTTTAAATATAGATTTTTTTCCATAGAAATTTTTAAGTCTTCCCATTCTTTTTCTCTTTTATGCAACCAAAGGAAAGAAGCGACTAAAAGAAAAAGTAGAGCAACAAAGGCTATATTTTTATATTTATTCAAATTTGTCATGTTTTTATCAAAATATTTTAATAACCAATATTAATATTAGGCAATCTTTTTTCAATCGACCTAAAATCTAAGCCAATCAGAACATTCAAACGAATAATGTGCGTATTTCTATACTCAAAACCTGTTTTTTTCTGTCCTATCGTCCACATGTGTCCTGCAAAAAAGGTTATTTTTGAATTAAGAACATAACCAAAACCATTATAAGTACGAAAATCCTCAAAAGGATGATAGACGATAGACTTACCAGAGTGTAGGAAGATTTCCGCACTTGGCGAAAAATAGAGTGTTTTTTCTGTAATTTTTTTCTTATTGATTGGAATATAAGCGAAAAATTTATACCGATAACGGTTTGTATATTCCAAAGGCGCACCGATATTATTCGCTCGTTTCCAGCGATGCTCGAAACGAAATTGATGATAAATTTTAACTCTACCCAAAGCAGGCGTAAGGAAAAGCCATTGATGCCAAATGCGCGGCTCCACCGTAACCTTTTCATAATCAGCACTTTGAGGATTTGGGGAATAGTTAAGCACCAGCGTAGGACCGATTACTGCTTCAAAATATGGACTAAAAAAGATATTAAGACCTGCTCTATTATAGAGTTGCCTCTTGCGTCCAATAAAACTGCTTGTATTTTCCAAACTATTTCGAACTCGCCAATGATGCTCACCATAGTATCCTAATTTATCACTTAGTTTAAATTTTAGATAAACACCACTCCATATTCCCGTTTCCTCCAAAGAAGCAACAGAGCGGTCTTGTCCTTTCAAAGGAAAAAAACAAGCGTAAAAAAACGACGAGTAGAGGATAAGTAGGGCTATTTTTTTCATGGCAAGATGCGAATTGAAGCACAAAAGTAAGTATTTTTTGTTAAAGTCCTACTTTGCAGTCTATTTTTTATCGCATTATTCACAGTAAGCCACCTCTTTTACAAAGTTTTGAGCGAAAATTCTACCCTTCTATTTTGCGCACGTCCCTCAGGAGTGAAGTTATCCGCAATTGGTTTTTCACTGCCATAGCCTTTAAAAAAGACCCTATGAGCCGCAATGCCCCTTTTAATCAAATAATTAGCAACTTTTTCAGCTCTTTTTTCAGACAAAGTCAAATTATATTCTGCCTTTCCCTGATTGTCTGTATGTCCTTCTATTCTTATTTTTAAATCTTTATTTTCATTTAAAAATTGTATCAATCTTTCTAATTCAGGATAAGAAGTAGGAAGTATCGAATCTTTATCAAAATCAAAAAATAGATTATTTAGTTGTATTTTCTTTTGTTTTTCTGCCAAATACTGACTACTAAGAAGGGTAATATTCTGATTTTCTCTGACGTTTGAGTTTATCTTTTGTTGATTTATTTCTGTAATAAAAGTTACATTTTGATTATTTTGAGAAGTAGAATATAAACCTTTCTTTTCTGCATAAACCCCAAAGGGCTTGTCTTTGGGCATTGTAACCCGAAAACTCCCATCTTGTTTCCGATTTGCTACGCGCCCTACAATTTTACCCGTAGTCAAATCTTCCCATACAATATCAGCTTCTATTGGTTTATTATTTTCATCTTTTATAAACCCTGTTAAGGTTATGACAGGTTCGGGACGAAATCTTTGAGGAACTTCAAACTTAAAAATATCATAACTTCCTTCTCCATTTGGTTGATTTTTTAGTACAATATAAGCGAATTTTCCAGATGTACCCATGTAAAATCCATCTAAATAAGCCGTATTGATGCTTTTACCCAAATTGACAGGTTCAGACCATTCTGTCCAACTATTTTCATTGAGGCGTTTGGACATAAAAATATCGCCGCTGCCCAAACCTGCCTGCCCATCAGAAATAAAGTACAAAGTTTTCATGTCTGGATGTAAAAAAGGCAAACTTTCTGCATATTTTGTGTTAATTATTGCTCCCAAATTGATAGGTTCAGACCACCCCTCTTCGTTGCGTTCTACAACGAAAATATCCGTATTAAACTCTTCGCGCCCATGATAATACAAGCGATTTTTAGGTGCTTTCGGAAAATGCCCCCCCACAGTACCCGTCCTATCCGATACAAAAAAAGCAGCCTTTCCGTCTGCCGTAAAAGTAAGGGCAGCTTCATAAGCAGGCGTATTGATAGGTGTGGGAAAAGGTTTTATTTTTTGCCAATTAAATTGCTCATCTTTTTCTATATAATACAAATCACCATTACCCATAGTAGGATTTTCTTTTTTCATTTCTAACTTAAAATCCTCTATATTTTCATAGTTTCCAAAAATAACTAAGGTGTTGCCATCAAAACTAATACTCTGTGGAACTTCATGGGTTTTGGTATTGATGGTAGTAGGGAGTGCAAAAGCAGTTTCAAAATTATCGTTTTTTATAGAAGCATAAAATATATCTTGTCCGCTACCTATGTGGTATCTACAAAAGTACAGACCATCTTCCTCTGCTGTGGGAACGGGGGCAGTTTCGGGGCGAATTGAATTGATAGACTTTCCTAAGGGAATTAGCAAAAGTTCGTCTTCTGGCGTGGCTAATATTTTGTCAATCTTTTGAAAATCAGCTATTTTTTCGGGAAAATACGAAGAGAAACTTTGATATAAATTCGATGCTTCCTCCCATTTTTTAGCCTCCAAAAAAGGGACGGTCATTTTTTGTAAGGCAATAAACGCAACATCAGAAGGCGCAAGCGTTTTGATGAAATCTTCATATAAAGCTCTGTTTTTTTCCTCGTATCCCTTGTGGTGCAAGTTGAGAGTACAAAACAAGTTTAAGATAGAACCTAATTTATATTTTATAGCTAATTGATTTATTTTGATATAATTTTCGTCTTTTTGATAACCAAAATCATTCCAACCAAAATAAGCCCCATAATATTGAGGTAAAATATGGCTAATTTCTTCTTGTTTAAAATCTTCTAAAATACAATCGCAAAACTTTTCATAAAAAAATCCGTTTCCCGTTCCACGCCCTCTTAGTGCTGCAATAGAAATAAATTCTTCTAAAAGCCTCCGCCTGATATTTCTTACCAAAGGTAGACTTCTCGTTTTTTCATAATGTTGTAAGTAATCTGTCGCTTGTGAAATTAGCAGGTGTCGCAATTCTTGTGTAGTATCTGCATTTTCAAGTAAGTGAAAGGGCGAAACTTTGGGCTGTTCAGTGTAATGAAAGTTGTAGGGTGCTTTTAAGATTAAATCGGCGGCTTCTTTCGAAATTCCTTCTTTGAGATTAAAAACATCTTTGAAATTAGAAATTCCTTCTTTTACATAAGAAAATTTTTCGTCTTCTTTTGCATTATTGTAATATTTTTCTGCGTCTTTTGCATACGAAAAGGCTTTTTTAAGGTAAGCATGTTCGTGTTTAAAATCATAAAAAAGTAAATTTTCTGCATTTTTTTTTATACTTTGCCTCTTCTGATGCTGCAACAACATGGCTTTGGCAACACCAAAAAGGGCAGGCGGGTAGTTGTTTTTTTTAGTTAGATAAGACTCATAAATTTTAATAGATTTTTCATAATCCTGCACCTTCATAGCTTGCAAGGCTTCTACTAACGTTTCTTGTGCAGAAAGGGAAAATACCCCTGAAAGCATACCGAAAAGTATAAAAATTATTTTTTTCATATTTTTAAAAAGATTTTTTGTTGAGATTTAAGTAAATTAAACGGTTTGCTGTTTGTAGCGATAAAGTTTGTTTTCCAACAAAGCTACGTGCTTCAAACTGCGGTTCGAAAAGCCATTTCCCATTTAAGTCTAAATATCCATACAAATAATTATTTTCTAAATGGTATTGTTTTTTATTGAAAGTGTGTACAGAAAGAAAATCATACGACAATCCATCAAGTCGATGCCCTTGGCTATCAATCCAAAACCATTGAGAAGTAGCTCTTTTTTCAAACCCCAAATCTTTAATTTTTCTGTTTCCTACCGTATTCTGCACACGCTTTGCGCCGTATTGTGCCAAATACACCTCCTTTTGTGAAGCAGAAAAAGGGAGTTCAACTATCTCATTTTCAGGAGTTTGCCTTTTCAAAACCCATTTTTCTCCTTTGGATACTAAGGTTTGAGTTGTGTTGTTTTCCAATACTTTAAAATTCAAAGCACTATCAAAAAAGAGTTTATCAGAAAGATAAATTTTTATTCCTTCTTTTTGATAATGAGCAAAACCTTTTGTGCTTTTGCCGAGAAAAATATCTGCTTCTAAATTAGAAAATTGACTTAATTTTTCGTTTGTTTTTGCAATTACTTTACCCGACTTATCTATTAGACTTCCACCATCAACACAAGCAACTCCCTTAATAAAGTTAGAGGCTTCTACATAACGTGTTTTTAAAATAATTTCATTTTTATTATTGATAAAAGACCATTTAGATTTGGGTAAAAGTCTAACTTTTGCAAAACCATCAGAAAAAGCTTCCGCCTCTGCATACTCGAAAGGGATAATTATTTTACCTTCTACATCAATAAATCCCCATTTTCTTTTCTCTATATTTTTATCGGCTAATTGAACAGCAAGCAGATTTTCTGAAAAATATGATAAATTTTGGTACTCAAATTTCGTTTTAAATTTACCACTTTTATCTAATAAAGCCCACACAAGCAAATCGCCTTTCGATTGCTGCACTGCGGTTAAATCAGGGACACCAAGTTGCCCAAAGTCTTGACAATCCGAAAACTGCGGCTTAATCACCCACTCGCCTTTTGAGTTGAGAAATCCCCAAAGTCCGCCTTGCTTGGCAGCGGCTAAATTGTTTCTGAAAGGTCTTGCATCTTCAAGTTTTAAATTTATTTTTATTTCGTTTTTTTCATTGATATATTGCCAAAAATTTTGATTTTTCACAGGCGCAAGCCCTTCTCCAAAAGCACGAGCTTCCTGATACTCTGGTGCAATAAGCCCCTTAGATTCCTTACTTTGAGGGTCAATTTGCATAAAACCCCAACGCATTTTCTGGTCTTTCAAGATGGCGTAAGGCACTTTCCCCTCCGCTACTTCACCCGCTTGTTCTGCTTCTAAGCAAACTAAAAGGTTTAAATTTTCGTCTAAAATTGTAATTTTTTTTCTATGTAAAACTGCTTCAATTAACGCATTGCCTTCTACCTGCAAATACCTAAGTTGCTCATATTCAGGTGCTAAAATACTTCGATTGAATTGATTGATAAGCCCCCATTTGCCATTTTTTTGTACAAAGGAAAGTGTATCATTACGCTTATCCATTCTAATTGCCTGATATTCAAAAGGAATAATTTGGTTTTCATGCGTATCTATTGTACCAAATTTGCCATTCTTTTTTGCAATCGTAACCGCATCTCGCTGCTGATAGATTTTAGCAAAATCTTCTATCCATTCGTAAGAGAGCGATAAAATCATTTCACCTTTAAAATCAAGATAGCCAAATAAATTTCCTTTTCTGACCTTAACAACTCCCTTTTGTGCAAGAAAAATTTGCTCGAAATGAGGGTCTATTTCGTCAAATTCTGGGCTAACAACTTCCTTGCCTTCACTATTGATATAGCCAACTTTTTCGTTTTTTTCTACCAGAGTTACTCCTTTTTTTTCTATAAAAATTTTATCAAAATCTTGAATATAGCTATAAATAGGCTCTACTATCCACTTGCCTTCTTTTGTAATATAGCCATTTTTTTTATACAAAATTTGTTTTGAGATTTTGTCTTCTATTTTTTCTATCACCACCTGAATAAGCCCTGATTTGGTAAAGGTAGCGGCTTCTACATTTGTTTGAAAGTTTTGAGGCTGAAACAAAAACTCACCTTTTTGCGAAACGACACCAATTTTGTTTCCCTGCCAAACGATTGTAAAAGATTCGGTAAAATCATCAATTTTAGAGAAATTAAAAGGAACGATTATTTGATTTTTGACATCAATGATTCCCCACTTTCCCATCTTACGCGCTTTCCAAAGACTTTTTTCACCACTTTTTAAGACCAACGCCAAAAATTCATATTCTGGTTGTATCAAAGTTTTATTTTGACTTGTTATCAAACCAAATTTTTTATTTTGTGCCATCACTATCAAGGGTTCATACGCACTAAGATATTGATAATCAGTCGGAATGACGGCTTCCCCCTGCTTATTTATGTAGCCCCATTTACCTTCTTTTTTTACCTTAGCAAAGCCATTTTGAAAGCTCTCCACTGTTTCATACTGGGCAGAGGCAATTATCTTGCCTTCGGTGTCTAAAAATCCCCATTTGCCTTGACTGCGAAAAGCCAAACGATTTTCATAAAAATAAGTAAGTGTATCTATTTTTTTACCTTCTATTTCTGAAATTATTTGCCCATCTTTTCTAACTAATCTATTGTATCGATGCAGGCTATCTTGGTGAGCGCGTGCGATTTGTGCGTGAGCAAAATCTATTACATCAATAAAATAACAATTTGTTTTTGCTAAAATCTGACCTTTTACATGGTCTATGACATAAGAAGCAACCATTTTTCCGTTCTGCTTTTTACGCGCCAAAGTAAGTTTGGGTAGGGGCGAAATTTCAATCGCATCAAAATTTTCTTCTAACACGTATTTCCCATCTGGGGAAAATAAACGGTATTTTTCCGAACTATCCAACTTCCAACGATAAACGCCTTGTTTGCGAAAAACCAAACGACTGGTAAAAAAGGTTTCTTGGGGGAGGTAGCCTATAAAATTTAGCCATTCTTTTTCGGAAAGAAAAGATAAGTTTTGTGTTATTTCTATTTTATTTTGTCTTATTTCGTACTGTTTTGCCAAAATCGTTTCGCCTTGATACGCCAAAAGCCAATTTCGACGCAACTCTATTCTATCAAAAAGTGGTTCGAAAGCCCAACTTCCATCTTTATCTACAAGCCCTTGTTTGCCTTTGGCTTCTACCTTTGTGAAGGGCGTTTTGAAAGGAAAATCGTAAATAATATCAAAAAATTGATTAGAAATAAGTTTTGTGTTTTTATCTAAAAGCTGCCAACCTTCTGTTTTTTGTGCGGCAATCAGTTTATTTTCTAAATTGTAAATATCTTGATAAATAAATGGTAATTTTATCTTTCCATTTTCAGACAAAACGCCACAATTTTGAGCCTGACAAGCCAAGACAAGTTTTTCACTTTTACTTTTTTCAGAATTTTCTGCATCAGGCACAAAAAACTGTAAGAAATCATAACCAAAATCTGTCAAAGGCTCGACCTTTTCATTGGCTTTTGCACGATACAAAGCCCATTTTTGCGAAGGGGCTTGTAAGGCAAAATAGGTGTTTAAAGAATCTTGATATAGTTCTAAAACGTTTTTATATTTTGGTTCAACTACTGTTTTATTTTTGAGAACTATTCCCCAAGCCAGACCTATCTGAAAGGCTACCATTTGGTCGTTGAGCAGTTTTAGGTTTTGTATAGGGGTTTCTGCAAAGGAGGGTTCTGCAAGACTGATAAGATATTTTTCGGTGAGCGTAATTTTATTTTTTTGTACTTTGTTTTGTCCTATGATAGTGGCGGTTTCTGTGTTTTTTAAATCTATACTACTTTCTATTTTTAGAAAATCTTGAACTAAAAGAATTGTATCGTATCCATTTTTTGAAAAAACCTGCAAATTTTTATCCAAAAGAAACCATTTATTTTCCTTCAACCCCATGAGCCAATCTTGATGTAAAGACTTGACTTTGAGATAGATAGACTCTGTTTTTTGTGTCGGTGAGGTGGCTGAAATGATGCCAAAATGCTTGGTATCAGCCGTTTGAAAGGCGACGAAATTTTTATCCAAAGGAAACACATTTAGATAAAGAGGGGGGAGCAAAATTTGCCCTTTTTCAGTCGCAATTCCAAATTTTTCACTTTCTTCTGTTGCTTTTTGTAGGAGAAAAAAGTGATGTGGTAGGCTTTGCACACCTTGAAATTGAGGTTTGAGCAGTACCTCGCCTTCTTCGGAAATAAGTCCCCAAAGATTATCTTTTTTGAAGGGAAAAGCCGAATGTGTTTGGGCAGTTGCTGGAAAGTAGGGAATTGTAGCAAAAAAAAGAAATGAAAAAATGAAAAGAAACCAAAATTTAGTTATCAGTTTCTGAAAAAAACAAATGAAAAAGGTATTTTTTATGTGATAGATAATCATTTTTTATTTTTATAAAGATTGAATAAAATCGTGTAAAAGTGTGGAAATAGAACGAACTTCTACAAAATCAGAGGCTATTTCTACCGCTTTCGGGTGCGTATTGGTTAGAATTATTTTCTGAATAAGCCCACTATTTTGTATTTTTTCAATAGAACCCTGCGGCAAGACTCCATGTGTGGCAATGACAAAAATCTGACTTGCCCCTGCTTCTTTGTAGGCTTGGGCAGCATTTAGGAGCGAGCCACCTGTGCGAATCATATCATCATAAAGGACAACTTTTTGATTTTTAACATCTGCATTGACCCCTGTAATTTGGGTATCGCTGCCCGAACTGCGTCTTTTATAGACAAAAGCCGCCGAAACGCCCATGTCATTGGCTAAGGATTCTACCCACTTGGCGCGTCCTGCATCGGTGGAGGCTAAGACAAAATTGCTGCCTGCTAAGTCTTTTGCAGCCTTGATAATCAAGGGTTTAGCGTATAAATGAAAGGCTTTGATGCCTCCTTCGAAGTAGTGTTGCAAGCCTGTAACGTGCAAATCTACCATCACAATTTGATTGCCGTAAGAGGCTTGGGGAATGGAAGAAAGCAAACGCGCTCGCGTTTTTGCCGTAACCACTTCACCTTTTTTTACCGCCCTTTCCATAGTGGAATAGCCAAAAAAAGGCACTAAAAGCGTGAGTTCGCGCACGCCATAGCCCACTAAGCCGCAAGCCAAATCGTAAAGTTCGAGCGTATCATTTTCAGAAATAGTACCCCCAATAAGGACGGCAGCCTGATGGGTGAGGTCGTTTTCTATGCGATAATAATGCTCGCCGTCGGGAAAGGTCTTATGTGTGATGCGCCCTTCCTCATACGCCCCCGTTTGGAGCATTTCTTGGCGCAAGTAGTCGTATTTTTGAGTAGAAAAAAGCAAAGGCTTCATAACAAGCGGATTAGGAAAAGGGAAAGTTGGACTTTGCGAAAATAGGGATTTTTTGCCGATAAAGCCAATGATAAGGCGCGTATTGCGATTTTTTTCTTTATTTTTACGCAAAATTGATACCTTATCAAAGGCGCAAACACTTTTTTACCCCTTATAGCAGTTTTTGAAAAGCGATTTTTCAAATCCCTGCGCTCTGCCTTCTCTCCCTTCTCAAACTTGACCTCTCGACTATGGAAATTTTCTCTCACTATGCTTTTTGGGTTTTATTTTGTATCATTTTAGTAGGAATCGGTATTTTTTTGTTTTTTTATTTTCAAAAACAGAAACAACAGCAGCAAGTAGAGGCTGCACTTCTGGCGCGTGAGGAAGGCGTAGCGCAAAAACAACTTTTGGAAAACTACCTGACTGCCTTGCGCGGAAAAGACCCTCATTTTTCGCGTATTAGCTTTTTAGATTTTGTAAAGAGTTTGTATTTCAAATTTTATCTCTTTCAGGGTGAAAAGTATTTTGTTCAACTTCGTCCTTTTTTGTCTGATTTTCTTTTGCAGGAAGAATTAGATAAAATTAAAACAGGATTAGGACATAAACATGTGCAGATTAGCATTGCCGCGCTTCATATCACCGCCATCGAGGTAAATGAACAAAGAGATAAAGTTGTTGTAGAAATAGATGCAGCCTATACGCGCTATCAAACACAGCCGCCTCACTTGGAGCAGGATTGTGTTACACGTGAGCGTTGGACTTTGGAGCGGAAAGCGAAGGTCAAATCGCTTTCGGCGGACTTCTTACAAGAATTGCTCTGCCCTTATTGTAAGAAAACAGGACTTTTTGATGAAAATGGCACCTGCACCTATTGTGAAACAGAAGTCATAGCAGGCGAAGGGCAATGGTTTTTGGCAGATAGAGAGGCAATTTTTGAAGCAGAAATTAAGCCTGATGTTTTTGTCAATTTTGCAACTGCCTACGGTTTGCAGATTCCTACGCTGGTACATCCACAGATTAGCGACCAAAAAGCAAAGTTTTTGGCGCGTCATCAGCTCAATCGCTGGGAAAGCTATTGGCAGAGTTATCAAGAGCGCATCATCTTGCCTTATTTTGAACAAGTTTATGAGGCTTGGCGCACTTATGAATGGGGCAATGCTCGTCATTTGGTTGGCGATAGGTTGTATGAAGTAAGTCAGTTTTGGTTAAAATCTTATCAGAAAAGAGGAGTAGAAAGTCAGCTTTTAGACCCACAAATTACGAAAATAGAACTCGCCAAAGTGGAAATGGACGCTTACTATGAAGTGCTAACGGCGCGAATTTTTATCTCCTGTTTCGAATTTGTTAGCTCCCTTAAAGAACAAAAAGTTTTGAAAGGTTCGAAAACCAAACGCCACCATTTTAGCGAATACTGGACTTTTGTACGCAAACATGGCGTACATGCCAATAGCCAAAAAGACCTCGCCTACGACATTAAAACCTGCCCTAACTGCCAAAAAAATGCGGACAAGATGGGCAAAAATGCACAATGTGGCTACTGCGGACAAAAGGTAAATTTAGGCGACTACTTTTGGGTGCTGCAAAATATTGAGCAAGACGAAACTTATATCGGCTAAAATAAAAAAACTAATAACATTCTGTTATTAGTTTTTTTATCAATCTGATTTTAAAGTCGATATTCAGTTATTGCCTTCTATACTTCCCTCACTGTTTTCTTCTGTTTGCAAACGAATAGACTCGTCATGGATAAGTTTGTATAACATCAAGATAAAATCAGACTCCAAATTTTGGGCTTTTCCCCAATTAGGGCGGGTCTGTTTGATTTCATTCCAACGCTTGGGCTGGAAAATAGCGACGTTGTTTTCTTGTTTGTAAATACCAATCTGGCGGATAAGTTCGGTGCGCTTCGCCAAATGATTGACAATTTCTTGGTCGATGAGGTCGATTTGCTCACGCATTTGTCGCAATTTGTTGGTATAAAAATCATCATCAAAGGTTTCTTTGCGAACCTGCACCTGTGAAAGCAGCAATTTAAGGTCGGTGGGGGTAAGTTGCTGGGCGGCATCACTCCATGCGTTCTGTGGGTCGATGTGCGTTTCTATCATCAGACCATCATAGCGCAAGTCCATCATACGCTGGGCAAGTTCTAAAAGTAATTCGCGCTTTCCTGCAATATGGCTGGGGTCGCCGATAAGGGGAATTTTAGGAAACTGCCCTTTGAAGTCCAAAGCTATTTGCCACATAGGTTCGTTTCGATACTTTCCCTTTCCATAGTAGGAAAAGCCGCGATGAATAGCCGCCACTTGCTCGATGCCTGCCCCCATGATGCGCTCAATCGCACCTATCCAAAGTGCTAAGTCGGGGTTAATCGGATTTTTAACCATCACAGGCACATTCGTACCTTTGAGCGCGTCGGCAATCTCTTGAACAGTAAAGGGATTGACGCTGCTACGCGCTCCTATCCAAAGGATATCGACCTCTTTTTTCAATGCCTGCTCCACGTGCTGGGGGGTAGCAACCTCTACGGTAGTTTTAAGATTGAGTTCTTTTTTTATATCTAAAAACCAATCTAAACCAACTTGCCCTACGCCTTCAAAACTATTAGGGCGTGTGCGTGGCTTCCAAATTCCTGCGCGAAAAAGCTCGATGTTTGGATTTTCAGCTTTGATTTTCAAAATGGTTTGATAAAGCTGTTCGGGCGTTTCGGCACTACAAGGACCTGCAACGACAAGGGGTTTTTCTCTGAAAAGTTCGTACAACATAAAGAATTGTAAAAGGAAATGACATTTTTGTAAGTAACCCTAACTTAAAATGAAAAGTTTGGGCAGGCGCAAAGATAGGGAAAGGCGCGTAATTTCTAAATAGTTTGTGTAAAAAATGACTTTTGTCCCGAAAAGAGGCTTTTTATCGTTTTAAGCCCATTTTTTTTCATAAAAATCTCGAAAAAGTCTAATCTGAAGCAAACTTTCAAGGCTTTTCTTACGTTATAGAGATACGAATTGCACTTTTCTAATAAAAAAATGAACTCACTAACATCTCCGACACATGGAAAATATACCCTTTTTTCATTCCTTAGTTTCACAACAAGCGGCAGATAACAAGACTTCTCCTTCGGGCAATTCTTCGAGCAGCTCTCCGCGCGAGGCATTTTTTCACCTTTTTTGGATAGTCTTGCTTATGATAGGCGGCTTTTTACTTCTCAAACAGAGCGGGCTTTATCAAAATCCTCCTCCTGCGGCAAAGGCAGCAAGCCTTGAACATACAAACTTTCATTTTTCAAAGTCCGAAAAAACAAAAAACCACTGATTGAAGTCAGTGGTTTTTTTGTTTGGAAAGAAGGGGGCTATTCGCCTATCTCTATTGTGCTATTTTCAGGCACTTGGCGCATTTCTACGTTGCGTTTTTCTATTTCTAATCCTTGTGTAGCAACTTTTTTCTCGTTTTCTATTTGCTGCACAGATTGTTCATATTTGGGCAAACGCAAGTTTTCTTTTCCTTTCCAAATTGCATAGATATTGAAAAAGACATTTCCATTACTTGCCCCTCCTATGTCTTCAAGTTCAAACCAATCCTGACCGCGTGCAGACACACGAATTGCTCCCAAAGTATTTTCTGCGCCTTGGACAAAAACTTTAAAAGGCTTATCCTTTGAAATACAATCATAAAAAAGTGGGTCTAACTGTACTCTTGCCTTTCCATTGACTAATGTAACCTCCCCTACATCAAAGAACCAATTTTCAGGAGCTTCTGGCGCAAAAAGGATACGCTCGCCCTCTCTGGTTTCCATTGTAGTAGAAACAGAACCGCCGTTTGTCCCTAATATTTTGTAATGCGTGCCGCCAATTCTTGCTCCCACAAATACTTGTGAAACTGTATTACTTAATGAAGTATAAAAACCTACAAATGAAGCTCTATCAACACCATTGTTTCCTCCGCCAGTAATAGCAGCATTTCCAAATACGCCAAACTGTTGCCCCTGAAACGCGCCTCCGCTTCCTGCTGCCAAAGAAGTCCCTGCCAAGTCATTACCAGCAGCCACAAACCCCGTGGCAGTCGCACTATTACCAAAAGCGACTCCACCGAGAGTATTACCATTAGTAGCAAGCCCACTTCCGTTGTTAAGTGTATAACCGATAGAATTCTGACCAACAGCCAATAACCCTGTTCCCCTTGTGGCTATATTTAGCGCATATACGCCATTGCCTGCGTCGTCATCATTGAAACCTAAAACGCCTACCCCATCGCCTGTGGCTTGACCTTGCACACCTATCCCATTAACAAGGTTTGCACCTAATACACCAAGTCCCGCAACGTTATCACTAAGCCCAACAAGTCCTGTGCCATCACCACCTGCATTCTGCCCATACACGCCAAAGGCAGAGGCGGAAGCATACCCCCCTACGGAAGCATTGCCTGCACCTGACACTTCGCCTGCTGAAAACAAGTCGCTTGGGGCAGGGGTGAGTAAATTTACCGCAACTTGTCCTGTCGCTGTGGTAATGATGCGTTGGACATTATTCGTTCGGAAAATCAAATTTTGTGCGTCAGTTGTGCCTAAAAAGTTAGTGGCAGGGGTTGTGCCTGCATTACCCGTTAGCAGCCAAGCAGTAGTGGGCGAAGCCGCCGAAGGCAAGGCACTCAAAATCTGAAAACGGTCATTTGTGCCATCATAAATGGCTGCCACATGCAAACCCAAAGGAATTTCACCTGCGGTAACGTTTGTACCGTCTGCTTTAACTAAATTTCTCGCACCCAAGCCATTGACATTGATAGTGGCGTTATTGGGCGAAGCCTTATGCGCCCTGAAATAAATGACTGTACCTGCCTGATATCCACCCAAAGCAGGCACTAAGGTCAGGGCATAATTTGCACCATTGTTAGTTGTTTGTTTGTATTTGAGCCAATCGTATTGTAAGGTACGAATATTGACGGCATCAGAAAAAAGCGCGGTGGCGGCTACATCTTGGGTATTCGCCAGCCCTGTAACGCGCCTATCGGCGTTGGCTGCACCGTTCATTTCTACATTTTTGTCTATTTGAACCTGCGCCTGTGCCTCCGTTAGCCCTATGGCTAAAAGAGAAAAGAAGGAAAGTATGATTTTTTTCATGGTGTCGTGAAGTTTTGTTTTGTAAAGATGAAATTCATTGAAAAAGGGAATCGGTTAGTATTTGATGACTTTTAAGGTTTTTTTCTTACCTACGTAAGAAATATGAAAGAAATAAACGCCATTTTGTTTGACTACTTCTACCAAATCGAGAGTCATCTGCTTTTCTTGGCTACTACCACTACTTAATACCTTTCCACTGACATCGGTTAACAACCAATCAAAACCTCTGCCTTCGGGATTTTTAATTTCGATAGTAGTCTGATTCTCAAAAGGATTTGGAAGTGCTTTTAGGCTAATTTGCGCCTCTGCGTCCCGTTTCTCTAAGGCGAGCGCACGTACAGGGCTATAAAAAGTTTCGCCGTTGGTTTCCACCCATTTGAGGCGATAATAGACAAACTGCTCTGCTCCTTGTGAAAGAATAGGCAATTCGTTATCTACAAAACGGTAAAGCGTAGGTTCATTTTTTGCCACCTGTGTATGAATCCTGACAAAATCTTGCCCCTGATAGCTTCGTTCTAATTCATAATGAAGCAAATCTTTTTCGGAAGCCGTTTCCCACCATACCAAAGCCGCCTCGCCCTCTTTTTCTACTTCAAAACGCCTCAATTCTATTGGCAACGGATTGAGCATATCGGAAAAAGTCCAAGAGTTTTGAATATTGCCCTCGCCCTGACTATGCGAACGGCTCGATATGTCGATAATCGGCGTTCTTTCTACCCAAGGGTCTGTTAGGGTATTGTAGGAAGCGGTGCGCCAACGCTGCATTTGCGTTAGGTCTTTGCCGTTGTCTAAATCGGAAAGCCACGAAAAGGTGATGTTTCGGCTACCTGCCGCGCTGGTTTCGAAAGTCCAATAACAAGCAATGCTTTCATTGGAATTGATGGTAATGATACCCAACGTGCCTGTTCTGCGATTGAGGGTAACATTGCCCATATCTGCGCCAGCGGCAAGGTTTGCATTTAAAAAATTGAGAGCCGAAACGCCTACATTGCGCGTTTCCATGACGGCTCTGCCTACAATTCTATTGGCGTTAGATTCGGCAGGATTAAGGGCAGTAGGGGCAAAAAGGACAGGGTCGGCTTCGGGTGCGAAAAGCCGTCCGTTGGTAAGCAGTAAATTATTCGTAATTCTGACGCTATTTTCAAGCGTAACGTGCTGCGCTCCGTTATTGACGCGCATATCATAGAGAAGTGGAATTGCACCGCCATAAACGTATTGCATGGCTGCCCCTTCGAAAGCGACCAAAGAGTTTGTATTCCCTGTAAAAGAGCCGTCATTGGTGAGGTTTTCACGAATAATAAGCGTCCCCGAATGGGAAACAACCCCTGCCGCCTGATTGCTTACACTCTGATTGGCAACAACCGTAGTGCCTGATAGTACATTGATATTGACGTTTAGGTTATTGATTTGTGCAAACAAAGGGGCAATAGAGCAGTAGGTATATGCTACGCCTAAAAGCAATCCTATTTTTTTGAGCGATGTCCCTTTTACAATTAGAGAATAGAGAGAAAAAAGGAGAGGGTATAAATGTTTCATAAAAACTTAGCATTAGAAGGGGTGAAGGAATCAAACTCTAAACAAAGATAAAAGTATAAAGTTTGGCTTATCTTTGTCAAAACCACAACTTTATCAGACTTGGCTTTCATAAACTTAATGATAATTCTGAAAAAAAGCAAGTTTGCCCATTTTTATACCAAACGCCTTATGTTAGAATCGCGCCTTTGCACCCGAAAACGCAACGTTATGTTCAAATTGGACTCAAAACATACCTTTACTTAGCCTTTCAATTTCCTACTTTGTAGTAGGTTCTGCCCGACGGTTTATTTCTCTGCTCTTGCAAAGGCAGATTTTTTTATTTTGATTTTTTGGATTTATTTTTTGTTTATTTTAGATAGAAAGCCTATTTTAGCAGCGTTCAATCCGACTCAAAGACGATTTTATTCAAATTGTACCTTCTAAAAGTTCAATCTTTAAACTCACTTTCCACACTCATTCTCTAAATTCATTCTCTAAACACTCTTTAAATTATGCGAACATTCTTTTCTTCTCTTGCTCTTATGTTGAAAATCAAACCTTTATGGATTTTGACATTGCTTTTCTTGGGTCTAATAGCTTGTCAGAAAGAAAACAATCAAAACCAAGAAACTACCAATCCCGACTCTGTAGCCCTTGCGGAAGCGGAGGCAGAAATTTGGGAGCAAGCACAGGAGCAGCTCGATACCATTCCTGCACCTACCAAAATCCTGATGTTGCGCGATAGTGCCACTGCCGCTTGGGATAGCCTGATGCGATACGAAGAGGCTAAGGTACTCAATGTCAAGGTCTTAGTGCGCGATTTGCCTAACATAGAAGGCTTTAAAGACCAGCGCAGCTTGGATAAAATTGCAAGTTTGGGCAAATTATTAGAAAAAAATAAATACAATCAGACCACCATGACCGACAACAAAATCATGGACAAATATGACAACGCCCTACAAGAGTTGGAAATGTTGGTAGGGGAATTAAGTGCGCAGATGGTAGAATTGGAACGCTACCCCATACAAAAAGAAGCCGTAGATATGATTTTGGCAGGCAAAACGCAGGATATTGTCGTGCGCCAGCGTTATATTTCCTTTGCCACTGCCTACAACGAACTTTTGAAACAAAAACAAGCCGAACTCACCGCCGCAGGAGGCGAAGTAGCGACGCTCAAACCGCTCCCCATTTTTGCCTACGCGACCAATCCTATCTAAAACACTGTTTTGGGCTTACACAAGTAAGATTTAAGGAAACTTAACAGCCCTTCTTGCTAAAAAAAACGCCCCTTTTTCAACTCATTGGGGCGTTTTTTGCGTAAGGATAAGTAAATTTGCCTGTCTAATCTACCTAAAATCTATTAGAACCTATAAAATCGTATGAAAACTCCTCGCGCCTTTTCCTTAGCCCTGCTCGCATTTTGGCTTTTGCTCCCCTTATTTAGCTCTGCTCCCACTTATTCCCCACTTGCCCTGCTTCCGCTTGGCGAGGTAGATATGCTCGATATGCAATTTAAAAAAGGTGAAAAAATACATTATTTAGCGCACTATGGTTTTATCAATGCAGGTGAAGCCACAGTAGAAATCGCGCCCGACTATTACGAAGTAAGCGGAAATCGCTGCTACAAAGTAGATGTAGTAGGCAAAACCGTTGGTCTGTTCGGACTTACTGTCAAGGTCAATGACCTTTGGCGGTCTTATATCGATACCAAATCCTATATTCCACGCAAATTTTATCGCAATATAAACGAAAACAAATACCACAAAGAAGAAACTGTTATCTTCGACCACCCCAATAAACAAGCGCACGTCCGCTATTCTAAAAAAGATAAAAAAGAAGTTCGCAAAGAATATCAAATTCCTGCCAATGTGCAAGATATGATTAGCGGCTACTATTTCTTGCGTAGAATTGACTATTCCAAATTACAAAAGGGGCAAATTGTAACCATGCCTGCATTTTTTGAAGACAAAGTATATCAGTTTCAAGTCAAATATGAGGGCAAAGAAACTATCAAGACCAAAATCGGCAAATTTGAGTGTTATGTTATGCAGCCCATTATGCCCGAAAATGGTATATTTAGTGGTAAGAACGCCGTCAAATTTTGGATGTCGGCAGACGAGCGCAGGATTCCACTCAAAATACGCGCTGAAATGTTTATCGGAGGCGTAGAGGTAGAGGTTACAAAATATGAAAACTAAAATATAAACTATAAAATCTGACCTACAAAATAACCAAAATGCAGCCCAAAGTACAGCAAGAAACTGCCCTCCTGCATTTTGGTTTTTAACCCACTCTTCCATGACCCCCATCGAGGCTACCCTAAGCACTTATCTTTCTACGCTTCAAAAACGTCTTCAAGCGGGCATTTCGCGCGAACATTCCTATCGCGGCGACCTTGAAAAACTATTAAGAGAACTAACCAAAGGGGTAGAAATTACCAACGAGCCTGCCCACGTAACCGACTGTGGAAACCCCGATTATATCCTAACAAAGGCAAATATACCCATTGGCTATATCGAAACCAAAGATTTGGGTAAGGATTTAAACGCCAAAATCTATCAGGAACAATTTGAAAGGTACAAAAAAGCCTTAGATAATCTCATTATTACAGATTATATTTGGTTTCAATTTTTTCAAAATGGGGAATTAGTGCAGCAGGTCAGAATTGCCGAACTTAGAAATGAAGAACTTATTGCCTTACCACAGAATTTTGATATTTTTTACAATTTATTAGAAAATTTTTGTACTTTTTCAGGTCAGAATATAAAATCCAGCCACCAGTTGGCGGCTTTAATGGCTTCAAAAGCAAGGTTACTGCAAAATATTTTAGAACGTGCCATCACCGCCGACCAAACTAACCAAGAGGAATCTTCCTTATTAGCACAATACGATACTTTCAAAACAATTTTAATTCACGACCTTACGCCGCCTACTTTTGCCGACATCTACGCCCAGACCTTAGCTTACGGTCTTTTCGCAGCACGCCTCCACGATACCGAGTTGGGAACATTTAGCCGTCAGAAGGCTGCCGATTTGATTCCAAAATCAAACCCTTTTTTGCGCAAACTCTTTGGTTATATTGCAGGCTTAGAAATAGATGAGCGCATTGTCCCTACCGTAGATAATTTGGCGGCAGTATTTAGGGCTACGGATTTAGAAAAATTGCTCAAAAATTTTGGTAAAAATACACAGACGCACGACCCTATTATTCATTTTTACGAAAATTTCCTTTCCGAATACGACCCTAAATTGCGCAAATCGCGCGGCGTTTGGTATACGCCCGAACCGATTGTCAATTTTATTATTCGTGCAATAGATGATATTTTAAAAACAGAATTTCATTTACCAAAAGGCATTGCCGACACCTCCAAAATTGCGCTACAAAGTGCAGATAAAAATACAATAAAAGAAGTACATCAGGTACAAATTCTCGACCCTGCCACAGGAACTGGTACATTTTTAGCTGAAACTATTAAATATATTCACAATACTTATTTTACCAACATCAAAGGCATTTGGAGCGATTATGTGGAGCGCGACCTAATTCCGCGCCTACATGGTTTCGAGCTTTTGATGGCTTCTTATGCGATGGCGCATCTAAAATTGGAAATGCTTTTGAAAGAAACCGACTACCAAGCCACCGAACCCAAACGCCTACGCATTTACCTAACCAACGCTTTGGAAGCCCATCATGCCGAAAAAAAGACCCTTTTTTCCTCTTGGCTTTCACAGGAAGCAAATGAGGCGAGCCGCATCAAGCGCGACGCGCCCGTTATGGTTGTTTTGGGCAATCCGCCCTACGCCGTCAGCAGTAGCAACAAAAGTGCTTGGATACAAGATTTAGTGGCAGATTACAAGAAAAATCTAAATGAAAGAAAAATCAATCTTGATGATGATTATATTAAATTTATTAGATACGGACAATATTTTATCGATAAAAATGGCAGCGGTGTTTTAGCTTATATTTCAAATAATAGTTTTATTGATGGCATTACACACAGACAAATGCGCAAGCACCTGCTCGAAAGTTTTGATACCATCTACATCCTCGACTTGCATGGCAATGCCAAAAGAAAAGAAACTGCACCCGACGGCAGCCTCGACCAAAATGTTTTTGATATTATGCAGGGAGTTTCTATCAATATTTTTATCAAAACAGGAAAAAAAGAAAAAAATGAATTAGCACAAGTTTTTTATACAGAGGCATATGGTAAAAGAGAAACAAAATTTTCTTTTTTAAGCAAAAATTCATTAAATAGTATCGTTTGGGAAAAGTTGTCCTATACTGAACCAAACTACTTTTTTGTTCCTAAAAATTTTAAAGAGATTCATACATATAATAGTTTTTTTGATACAAATGAGCTTTTTGTTAAAAATGTATCAGGTGTAGAGTCGGTTCGTGATGCCATTACGATTCATTTTAACAAAGAAAATCTTTTAGAAGTATTGCATGATTTTAAACATTTAAGTCAAATAGAAATAGAGAAAAAATATCAAACTACCGACGCGCGAGATTGGAAAATTTTACGCGCTAAGACAGATGTCATAGAGAATCATAAAAACGATAACTATATTACTAAAATAGCTTATAGGTTATTTGATTTCCGCTATACCTTTTATACAGGCACTCAAAATGGATTTGTCTGTAATGGGCGTTACAACACAATGCGCCATCTTTTGTCTGAAAATGTAGCCCTCGTTCTGCCCCGCTTGTGTAAGGGGCAAGGAGGTTTTCAACATGGCATGGTTTCAAAATACATTGTAGATAGAGCCTTTGGCGATGCTTACTCAGGAGCAGGTACAAACGTTTTTCCCCTTTACACTTACCTTGAAAAAAAGAAAAAGCTAAGAAAAAAGAACTTTTCAAAGGAAAAAGAACTTTTGATATTAAAATATAAGTTAGAACAAGCCCAAGCGCATTTCACAAAAGTTAAAAAGTTTTTTGATAAAAAAGTACAGCCTTTTTATGAAAAAATAGACAATCCTACCACCATTCATCAGAGTTTGTTTGAAGAAAATAGAAACTTTTATGAAGAAGCACAAGCGGCAGTAGAAAGTTTAAGAACACAAATACAGTTTTTAGAACAAAACGATACAGAAACAAATCAAGAAAATATAAAAGAAAAACCTACTACTTTGATGGCAGAAGTAGAGCGTGTTCCCAATCTTAACAAAAATATTATACAAAAAATAGAAGAAAATCTAAACTTAAAATTTGAAAATGAGAAGACAGGTCGGGTCAATACTTTTGCACCCATAGATATTTTAGATTATATATATGCAATTTTATATTCAAAAAAATATAGAAAAAAATATCAAGAATTTTTAAAAATAGATTTTCCACGTATTCCCTACCCAAAAGAAGCCAACCTATTTTGGGAATTAGTAGGTTTGGGTAGTCATTTGCGCCAACTGCATTTGTTAGAACTATCCGATAATGAAACGCAACTTGCACATTATCCAATACAAGGCGACAATCTAATAAGTAGGAAAATTACAAAAGTAGATTGGGAAAGTACAACTTCTCAAATAGGAAAAATTTGGATAAACGACAAGCAATATTTTGAAAATATCCCCATAAAGGCTTGGGAATTTTACATAGGTGGCTATCAGCCTGCTCAAAAGTGGTTGAAAGACCGTAGGAATTTACGACTTAGTTCGGAAGAAATTTCACATTACCAAAAAATTATTAAAGTATTAGTAGAAACAGAAACGCTCATGGAAAAAATAGATGAGATAATAGAAAAACTTTTTACTTAAAAAAACAGAAAATGTTTTTTATACAACATACAAACGAAACGCTTTCTTTTCAGGAAATGGCAAGCCCCGAAATAAATTCCCAAGAGGTACTTATCGAGGTGCGAGCCGCAGGCATCAATCGCGCCGACTTGCTGCAAAGGGCAGGCAAATATCCTCCGCCCCAAGGTGCTTCCCATATTTTAGGGTTAGAAGTTTCGGGCATTATCAAAGCCAAAGGCGAAGCGGTTGCCAACTGGCAAGTTGGCGACAAAGTAATGGCTTTATTGAGCGGCGGCGGCTATGCACAGCAGGCAAAGGCACATCAAAATCTTCTGATGCCGCTTCCCGAAGGTTTTAGTTTTGAACAAGGTGCTGCCCTGCCCGAAGCCTTTTTAACTGCCTACCAAGCCTTATTTTTGGTGGGAAAGGCGTGTCCCCAAGAGCGCGTACTTATCCATGCGGGTGCAAGTGGCGTAGGCACAGCGGCTATACAGTTAGCAAAAGTCTTTGATTTAGAGGTAGTTACAACTTGCTCGACCGCTAAAATGGCAACCTGTCGCAATTTAGGCGCAGACCTCGTAATTGATTATACAAACGAAAATTTTTATCAAAAAATACAAACTTTTTATCCTTCTTCAAAAGAGGCAGGAATAGATTTAATAATTGACTGCATAGGAGCATCATATTGGACAGACAACCTCAAAAGCCTGCGCCTCGATGGACGTTTGGTATTGCTTGCCGCCCTAAGTGGTGTAAAAATCGATAATTTTAATATAGCTACTCTTCTAACTAAAAGATTGCAAATTTTAGGCACTACCTTGCGCAATCGCTCACTTAGTTATCAAAGCGACTTAATATTTCAGTTTTGGAAAAATACCAAAAACTTATGGGCAGAGGGCAAATTGATGCCTATTATAGATAGCGTTTTTGAGTGGCAACAAGCCGAAGAAGCACACAAACGCATGCAGGCGAATCTTAATATGGGTAAAATTGTGCTGAAAGTTAGTTAATTAAAACTAAAATTTAAGCGATTTTAGTCCTCTTCTTCGGGGATTTCTTTCTGAATATCAAGCCTTTTCCACCAATATTGAAAGACGAGCAATGTCCAAACCTGCGCTTGGTCGAAATTTGTGCCTTCTAAAACGCGCTTTTTAAGGTTTTGGATAAAACTATTTTGAAAAATAGCCTGTTCTTCGATAAAATTGGGGTCAAAAAGTTCTTCTAATAGCGGACGCAAAACCGTTTTGAAACCTTTGGCAAGGGGAACATCAAAACCTTTCTTAGGGCGATTGTAAAGTTCTTTCGGGAGAAGGCTTCTAAAAGCATCTTGTACAATTTTTTTCTTTATTTTAGAATCAATTTTATAGGATTCTGGCAACGAAAAAGCAAAATCTACAAGACGATAATCTAAAAAAGGAACGCGCACTTCCAAAGCCTGCGCCATCGACATAAAATCTGCTTTCATAAGCATATCTCCACTTAAAACCATCTGCACATCAGCATAAAGCACATCATTGATGTCATTTGCGCCAATAGCGCGTACTTCTTCTTCGGTGCGAATAGGGTCTAAAAGGCTGTTTTTCAAGGTGTTATACTCACTTGCTTCTATTTTTTCTATGCAATCGGGCAAAAAAAGCTGCGCCAAATCCTTTTCGTACAAAACAGAAGAAAGCTGCCAATAACGCGCCTTCTCTTCCAACTGTGCCGCCAAAGCCAAGCGATTTGCCTGCCTAAACTTATTACCCCAAAAGCTATTTCGCGATTGCGGAAATTTAGCTAAAAGATTTGTGTTATTAGCTAATAAATTAACTAAAAAACCACCTTTTCTTATTTTATATGCACCTGCGTACTTTTGATAACCTGCAAAAAGTTCGTCGCCCCCGTCACCTGAAAGCGCGACAGTAGCTTTCTGTTTTGTCTTTTGGCTCAAAATAAAAAACGGAACGGCAGAAGAATCTGCAAAGGGTTCGCCAAAAAAGGGCAACACTTTTATCACCGCTTCAAAAATATCGTCATTAGATAGCTCAAAAACCTGATGCTGTGTTTTAAATTTTTCAGCCACTAATTTAGCGTAATGTGTTTCATCAAATAGTGGTTCGTTTTTATAGCCAATAGAAAAAGTATTGAGCTGCGAAGTATGGCGACTTGCCAAAGCCACTACCACCGAAGAATCAATGCCGCCACTCAAAAATGCCCCCACAGGTACATCGGCGATAAGGCGCAAACGCACAGCATCTTCTAAAATCTCTACTAATTTTTGCTGGGCGTTTTCATACGAAATGGTATTATACTCTTGTTTTCTATAATTTTTTGGAGGCGTGTAATACGTTTTTTGCACAAGATTGCGCTTCCTAACTTTGAGAAATTGCCCTTGTTCTAATTTTTTTACATTTTCAAAAATAGACAAAGAAGCAGGAATATAACTTAACTGAAAATAGGTAGCGATAGCCGCCCAATTTATTTTTTTAGGGATTTTATATGCTAAAAGTGAATTGATTTCCGAAGAAAACAAAAACTTATCTTCATCTTGATAATAATAAAGCGGCTTGATGCCCATTCTATCGCGAGCGATAAAAATTTCTTGTTCCTCGTTGTCATAAACGGCGAAGGCAAAAAAACCATTTAGCTTTTCCAAGCATTTTTCGCCTTCTTTTATGTATAAATAGAGCAAGACTTCGGTATCTGTATCAGACTGAAAATCAATGCCTTGCAATTCTTTTTTTAGCGTCTGGTAGTTATAGATTTCACCATTAAAGACAATCGTATAACGTCCTGAAACGTCCGTCATGGGCTGTGTTCCCGAAGACGAAAGGTCGACGATGGAAAGCCTACGATGTCCCAATCCCACAAAATAATCGTTAAAAAGTTTGCCTATATCGGGACCTCTATGGGCTAAGGCTTCGGTAGCCGCCGCCAAACGCACCAAACTAAATCTACCAATTTCGTTAAAAGCAAAAACCCCCGTAATACCACACATGCGAAAGAAAGGAGAAGGTTAGAAAAAATCAATATAAAGACGAATCGCCCTACGTGCGCTGTTGGAAGTGTTCAGAATCGCCGTAATTTTTAGCATTTTGCGCCCACAACAACGCCCATTTCAAGGCAAAGATACAAGAAAAAAGCAGGTTTCAAACTTTTTTCTTTATCTTTTAAAGACTTTGCCCTTTCTTTTCCATCATTTTTTACTGTTTTATGCTTGCCTTACCTTTGCCCTAAACCTTCTCTGTGCCTATTGGGTATCAATCAAACTAAAACCCAACCTGCACCACCCCCTCGTTTAGGTACTTGATTTGAACAGGTTGTTTAAAATACTCTGCTAAATAAATCAACATGTATTTAAACAAAACGTGCAGATTTCTTTCTGACTGATATTCTATTTGTATCAATCCTTCTGCTATTTTTTTGACAGAAAAACGAGGCGTATTTTTTGAATTATCTTTAACCATAAACTGGTGTATCCAATCAAGTTTCTGCAAAAAATCGGGGAGAGTTTTGATAGAACGATAAAAGGGCTTGTATGTTTCGGGCGCATAGACAAGCATCCAATATTTGGCTAATTTATCCGTATAAGTTTCGTGTGTAAGCCCCAAAACCTCGTGAATTTCATTCAACAGTCGCAAGCTGATGCGGTCATCTACCTCCGACATGACACTGATATTGTAAGTGGCAGGCAGATTGACCTGCTGCAAACAGTCTTTCCACGCCTTAGCACCATAGGTTTCTACAACGAAACGCTCTACACATTTGGCAACGGTTCCACGCATCTGAATTTAAAAGTTTAGAAAAGTAAAAAAATGCAGTGATAAAAGACAACTGTTGCTCGAAAAGTAGTGTCGCTTTTTAGGCACAAAACAATGATTTAGGAATGTTTGTCTTCTGGGTCTTTGATTTTGGGGTATGACAAAGATAGCCTTTTTTTCGTTAAAAAAAGCAAAAAATAAAGACAGACTGCAAAAAAGAGATAGTTTTTTTGTAAAAAAAACTGCATCCGCTATTCTTGTTTAGGCATTTTGTTAAGTGAAACCTATCCTAATGCACAAATAGACGGATTTTATAAATTCTAAGTTCAACAAAAAAAAGCACCACAAAGGCAGCTGCACTGCCTCAAACGAATCTCAAAAGTAAGAGTTGAGAATAGTTTTGTGTAAGCGTAATCAATTCTATTTTTATGATATTAAATATAAATTTTTAAAATAGACTCATTTTTCATATTATCAATTACTTTTAAAACAAACTCGCCTTTTAGTTTGTTATTTTCGTCAAAAGGCAATACAGTTAGAAGACTGCTTTTTGCATCATATTCAAATAAAATAAATTCGCCATTTAAAGTCGCGGTATAGGTATCAATTCCTGAAAGGTCGTCGGTGATGCGAAAAGTTAGCCCTTTCCTACCTACGCGCTGAATTTTAGGCGGCTTTGTATCCTCTACTAAGCGAAAACGCCCCAAAGTGCGCGTTGTAAATTTAAAATGCGCCCCCTGCCAAACCCCTCCTTGATAACTTAAACTTTTCCCGTAAATAATATATGCACCTACTTTATTAGGATTTTTAAACTTTTCTTTGGTTTTTAAATGCAGCGTAACGGCTTGATGCAGGGGAATTGTCGCATGCGAAAAAACCCAATCTTGGACATTTTTGCCTGCTGCATTTTGCACTTGGGTAGTCCGCATTTGTAAATAAAGTGTATCGTATAAAGATTCTTTTTCCACAAAAAGGTTGAAATCAGGGTGATAAAACTTGAAATCTGCCTCCGAAGGAATAGCCGTTAGTATATTTGGATAAATAAAATTTTGGTTTGGAAGTTGTATAGAATCGGGAATTGCCAAACGCAAATCATAGAGATAAGTGGCGATATTTCCTACCGTATAAGCAGGTTCGAGCGCGTAATTTTGATAATTTGCATAAATAGTAGCTTTGTTTAAATGAGGAAAAGTAGCAGATAAATCTGCTTTAAAAATAAGATAAGAGTCTTGTACTTCAAAGGTGCTTTTTAGAGGATAAGGGCGACTTGCTTCTTTTTTAGCATTTCCTTTTACGTGTAAGAAAAGGACACTTTCGTTGCCATAACTATCTGCCACCACGATTCGCACTTTATACTGTTTTCCATCTTCTACTTCTAAAATTCCACCTGTATCGGCTATTTTACAACTTTCTAAACAATTTCCATCGGCTACATAACACCTCATGAAACGCTCTGACGACTTAGCCCAAGTTTCATAGTTGATAAAGCGGTTCATGTAGCGTGTATGTTCGAGTGGTAATTTTGTAAGATGATACTCAAAAAGGGTAGTTCCTGCACACTCTACTTTGATATAATTGATTCCAAAACTAAAATAAGAACCCTCTATTTTATCGCGTGCCATTAGCTCGAAGGCAATTTTTCCTTGCGCTTCTATTTCTTGCGTGAGAAAATAAGCTCCATTTTCACCGTAAGGCTTCCATTCTTTTCGCTCAAAAACGCCTTCTACACGCGCTGCCCTGTCCATTGGCACAAGGGCAATTTTTTGAAGTAGAGGCGGGGTAGTATCCACAATTTCGTCGAAGCCAAAAAGTAGGGGATTGAGCTGATTTTGTGCGGTGTCGCGAATTTCGAAATGTAGATGCGGTCCTCCCGAAGAGCCAGAGTTGCCGCTTTTGGCAATTTCCTCGCCTGCTAAAATGGGAAATTTAGAAGGGGCAAGTAAGATATCTACTTCAAAAGATTGTCTTTCGTATTGAATTTGTCTGATATAACGTTCTATTTTATCACAAAATTTATCTAAATGTGCATAAACAGTTGTTGTTCCGTTGGCGTGTTTGAGGTACAAAACCTTGCCATAACCACGCGCCTTCACCGCCACACGCGAAACATAGCCTTGTGCAGCCGCATAAACGGGAAAGCCAATTTGGTTATTGGTGCGCACATCTAAGCCCCCATGAAAGTGATTGCTACGCAATTCGCCCATCGTGCCTGTGAGTTCGTTGCGTTCATTAGGTTTGATAGGAAAGAGGTAGTCGCCTTTTTTTTGTGCAAAAAGTGTAGTAAAAATTGTAAAAATAAATATTGCAAAATAATTTATCAAAAAAATAACCATTCGCATTTTGGCAAAAATAATTGTTTTTATAGTGATAGGCATTTTCAAACGTTTTAAACCAAAGATAATTTGCAAAGACAAAGATACGACCTTTACTCGAAAAGGCAAGCCCTCCTTCCAACTTGGCTAAAAATTTGGATATTTGTTTTATTTCTGCTATATTGAGGCGAAAGAGGGCTATTACAAGGGTACAAAGTCCTGCCCCCCAATAGGTATTAAGTTCTACAAAAAGTTATAGAAAAACGCTCCCTTATCAAATTTAGGTCAAATTTGGGAACGAGGTTCATTTTGAGCTTTTATCATTAAAAAAAATCGGAAAAAAGAGTGCCGTTGTGTATCTGCAAGCAAATTTTGCGACACAAAACCTGACCTAAACTATTGATTTTCAAACACTTACAAACAAAACAAAGGCGATTTTACAAATTATTCATAAACTCTTATGCAGTTTTTTGAAAACGTAAGATTTGCCCCTAAGTGCATAAATTCGCTATCTTTGTTTTTTCTTTCTCTTCAAACTCTCGACATCAAAGCGATATGGAATTTAACTTACCTCTTTTAGAAAAATTAACCCAAACCCCCGGCGCACCCGGCTATGAGGACAAGATTCGTCAAGCCATCATGGACGAAATTAAGGGTGATGTAGATGAAATATGGGTCGATAATATCGGAAATCTCGTTGCGGTCAAGCGCAGCCAGAAAGCAGACGCGCCTATCGTGGTAGTAGATGCGCACATGGACGAAATCGCCTTTATGGTCAATCACATAGACGACAATGGCTATTTACAAGTTCTGCCCTTAGGCGGCTTCGACCCTAAGACCCTGACGGCTCAACGTGTCATTGTGCATGGCAAAAAGGATTTAATCGGTGTTTTTGGTGGCAAAGCCATTCACGTCATGACCCCAGAGGAGCGCAAAAAAAGCCCTGAATTAGACGATTATTTTATAGACTTAGGGCTTCCCAAAGAGGAGGTCTTGAAATACGTGAGCTTGGGCAATGTCGTTACGCGAGAGCGCAATTTGCTCGAAATGGGCGATTTTGTTACTACAAAATCTTTGGATAATAGAATTTCGGTTTATATTTTGATAGAAGCATTAAGACGTTTGGAGCGCGTACCTTTCCATGTCTATGCTCTTTTTTCGGTACAGGAGGAAGTCGGTTTGCGCGGTGCAACGGTGGCGGCACAAACGATTCAGCCCGATTTTAGCATTTGCTTAGACGTTACGTTGGCAAATGACATGAGCGGAGTCGGTGGCAACAAACGCATTACCTTAGCAGGCAAAGGGACGGCTATCAAAATCATGGACGGCAGAACGATTTGCGATTCGCGCATGGTTGATTTCCTAAAATCTACTGCCGAACGCGAAGGTATTAGCTGGCAAGCCGAAATTATGAACGTCGGCGGCACAAACACCGCTTCTCTGCAAACCTTAGGAAAGGGCGGCTCTATTGCAGGTGCTATCTCTATTCCGCTACGCTACATGCACCAAGTTACGGAAAGTGCGCACAAAAAAGACGTACAAGACACAATTTCGCTCTTAGTGGCTGCCCTCGAAACGATAGACAAGCACCATTGGGCGCGATAAAAGCGACAAAAAGAGAAAACTAAAAGTAATTTTTTTACAAAAAAACTAACAGTTTTTCGGCTGTTAGTTTTTTTATTTTTTAGTTTTATTCGGAAAAATTAAATTTATCCAAATATTTAACAAAAATTTTGGCTATATTTCTTGCATCATCTATCCCCCTATGATGCGTACCTTCTAAGGTAAATCCTTCTAAATCAAGTGCTTTACTCATGCCTATGGCGCGAGGCAGTCCTTTGATTTTGGCGTATTGGTGCTTGATGCTAATATGAGGCGAAAGCCAGTCTGTATTTTGATGATGCAAGATGCAATCTTTTTCAAACTGTTTTTTATCATAAAAACCCCAAGAACATAAAACATAGTCTTGCCCAAAAGAGGCTATCCAATTTTGAAAGGCAGGCAGCACTTCCCAAAAGAAAGGCGCGTTTTCTACCTCTTCCTGTCGGATAGAAGTTAGTTTTTTACAAAAATCGCTCAACTTAGGAGCTAAAATAGGGCGCACAAAACGCTGAAACTCACCTTTTGGCTGCCCATGAGCATCTATCAAAACAGCCCCAATTTCTATGATTTCGTTATCCGCCTCTGGGTTTTGTTGCCAACAGGTGGCTTCTAAATCTACCACTACAAAGTTCATCTTCTAAAAAAAATAAGGTTCAAATATTTGAAAATCAGACACTTAGATATAAAAAAATCGTCCAAAAAATTTAGGACTTGGACAAAGATAATAATAGAGAAGGAAAGAATAGACAAGGATAAGAGAAAAGAAAAAGTGTGTTTTACATAGGGACAAAATAAAGACTTTGTCCCCATGCAAGCGGACGATTTTCTACGATTTAAGCATCTTCAAAGAAAAGAACCCTAAAATCAGGATAATAATTCCCATAATGCTCCAAAGCCAAATTGGATTTTCAAACAAAGGACTTTGTTTAGGTTTTTCAGCCAAATTTCTTTTTTCTTCCTGACCTAATGCCAAAACCGTCAGCGAATCGGGTACGCTGCTCTCAAAGTTTTGCAGGTCGTAATAAGGCGAATAGACCGACTTCGAACCGTAAAAAAGATAGTTATTTTTAGTCATCTCATCGAAACGTACCCAAAGTTCGTACTGATGGCTGCTGGCACGAATTTGAGAAATGGAAAGCGGATTGTTGTTATTATTTTCAATGATAATTCTAAATTTATTAGAAAAAACGGCACTACCAAAAGAAAAAATACGCTCTTCAAAAGAACTTAGCACGCCTTCATAAGTATTGACGTAATAATACCGCCACTCGCCTGTGGGCAGTTGGCTGCTATCTGCCAAATATTGTATCCGCATACGTCTATAAAAATCAATATTTGAATCTACTTCAAAAGCAATTTTGGAAACGGCAGACTTTTGCGCCAACTCAAAATCGACGGTAGTAGTTTGGCTTTCCTTGTCTTGTTCGGTCTTGCTGCTGCGCGTTTCCCATTCTTTGTAAATACCCTGTTCGCGCACTGTTTTCAAGCAAGTTGCACCTTCTAATTCAGGCTCTACTTCACTTTCAAAAGAAATGCGATAGTAGAGATAACGTGAATTAGGAAAACGGATTGTATTAAAATCATAACTTGTAAATTCATTGCGAATGGATAAAATCCTATAATCGTTCAGAATAAGTGTCCAATTTTTAAGGTCTTGTGCGCCCTCTAATCGGATTTTTCGCTCGTAATTTGGCTCTTCAAAACGCAACGCAATTTCATTGATGGTGAGATTGTCGTCTAATTGTAGGGTGTAGGTATAACGCCCATTCTGCTTTCCCGAATTGAGGAGCGAAGCTGTCACCGTTTCTGTTTTGGTATCCTGCCTCAATTCTTTGAGCAAATAAGGCATTTCTAAGGTATCGCCTTTGGCATTGATACCGATAAGGCGCAGGTCTTGAAGGGAGGGCTGCACCTGTGCCAAAACCGCCTTGTCTAAGATGATTTTGTGCCAAGACTCGGTAGCGGCAGGCAGTTTTCGCTGGTATTGATAAGTTTCATAGCCCTGTGAATCTTGCGCATAAAGTGCTGTTTTGAGAAACAAAAAGAGAAAACAGGTAAGGAAAAAAGAGCCACTTTGCCAAAAAGTGTGCAGAAAATAGCGAAGGCAGGTTTTATTTTTCATCAGAGATAAAATTTTTGTATTTATTGTATAGAAAAGAAGCAACAAGCAAGAGGAGTCCCAAAATAACCAATACTACTACTTTGGCAATGTTGGTGAGTTGGGAAAGGTCGTAGAAAAAGAGTTTGGCAATCGTCAGGACAAAAAAGCCAATGGCAGCCAAACGTAGGTGCTTTTTATTTTTCCAAATGCCCAATCCTATTATCAAAAGCGCGTAACAACCCCAAAGGATACTCAAACCCAACTTGTAGGAATCTTGCATGCCATTGTAGTTCATAATATAAATTAGCTCACTGCTCAAAAGCCAAACCAGCGCAATATGCAGGGGTGCGTCGTATAGCTTTCGCAAATCGAATTGAAAAAGTGAGCTGCGTACTTTTTTGAAAAAAAGCCACAAAGTACCCAACATAAAGGGCAGAGATAGGTAGCGAATCCAGATATAAGAAGCGTCGCTAAGGAAAATACTTTCCTTTGTCGGCTGACCGCTTTCGAATAGATACTGTTCCAATAGTTCGGAGAAGAAATAAAGACTACCAACCAAAAAGACCAAGCCCGCCGTCAAGCCCAAAAGCGCGGAAAGATAGGCTAAAATTGTGTTTTTGAGGCGTTTCCAATTGAGCAACGCCAAAAGGCAGGCAAATAAAAGGGTGTAATTGACCAACCAGATGTAGGAAAACTTAGGGATACTTTCGTCATAGTTGTAATAAGTCGTTCCTATTTCATCTACAATTTTAAAGGCACTTTCTAAGTAGTTTTGTCGGAAATAAAGCGAAATTTCCACAAAGAAGGTAAAGTAGGACACGATAAGAAAGATAATCGGTGCGCTATAACTTAGAAAATGCAGCGACAAAATACCCTGCTGCGAAGCGTCGGAGGCAGTCTTGGCGCGTACCCATAAAATCCAACCAAAAGCAACCAAAAAGAGCGCGGCAGTAATGAAATAGGCATTAAAGATAGGGGTCATCTTGTTTTCCAAAGTTTCGGCAAAGCTGTATCTATCATAGATGCCAAAAGTCCAATCTTGCCAAATACTAAAAAAAGCTAACCACATGACGGCGTAAGAAATTTGCTCATAAAGCACAATTTTTTTGCTCCTGCCTATCCAAAAAAGAAGTGCTGCCTCTGCTGCCCAAAGCATCGTTACCCAACTTCCATCTAATTGAATTGGAATCGTGAGGGTGATAAAGACAAAGACCAGCCCTAATACTAAATATAATAAACTTTTGTCTGCCAATTCTTTTTTGTATAAAAATACACCAACAAAGAAATGCAAAAGTGCATGCGTGAGCGTAAAGATGCCCAAAAGCTCGTTTCCTTGTGGGTGCGATTGTATGGTATAAAAACCAATTCCAAAATAAATAAAAGCATTTAAAAGCAACATCACCACTTCCAAACGTCCGAACATTTCTGCCTTTCGCACCTTATAGGCTAAAAGGGTCAGGTAGAAAATAAAGAAGTAGGCAAGACCAAAAACAAAGGCAAGTGAGAAGTGCTTTTCGTACTCGTATTTTCCCACAAGCCACCCTGAAAAGATAAGCCAAGTAAAGAGAAAGGCACTGTAATAGAGCGACTTCCAATTTTTGAAAAGCGACACAATCAGGATACCCACATTGAGCAATGCCATGTAGGAAAAGAGAATATGCACCTTGCCCGAACCGTCGCTCAATAGGAAAGGAATCGCATAAGCTCCCACCAAGCCCAGATGCGCAATGACGGCTAAATCATAGCGCAAAGCCGCCAAGACGGTAAAGGCGGTAAAGAGAAGCATCAGAAAAAAGGTAAAACTTTGAGGCAATAATTCGTAAAAATCATAGGCAATAAAAGTAGTGATATAAAGCACTGCCATTGAGCCACTCACCAAAACGGCACTAAAAGCTGCGTACTTTTCTTTGAGCCAAAAGCCTACGCCCAATAGTCCTGCGCCAAAGGCATAGGCTAAGATGATGCGCGTAAGCGGACTAATTAAGTCGTTATCTATCGAATACTTCACGCCGATAAGTACCCCGATGACGGTGATGAGGATACCGATTTTATTGAGTAAGTTTTCGCCCAAAAATTTCTCAAAATTGAAGATGGGCTTTGCCGTTTGCGCCGCACTTTGATTTGCACCCTGACTTGCACTCTGACTTGCATTTTGGGCGGCTTCTTCTCGTTTGTTCTGTTCGGCTTGCTGATTTGGCTGCTGATTTGGCTGATAGTTCTCCTGATAAGTGCCTGCCCTTTGCGCCGCAAGATGTGGCGGCACTTCTTCTCTGCCCTCTTTTTTTTGTGGCGGCTCTTCTGTGGCTGCCTTAGTTTTGAGAGGGTCGGAAGCAGTGGGTTCAAAATTAGACTTGGCATAGCGCAAAGCCATTAGCTCTTCTTTGAAGGCACTGATATCGCGTCGCAATTCCAGCTCTTTGGAGGCGATTTTTTCGAGCTTATCAAAAAGTTCTCGAATTTTATCGTCGTTTGGATTCATATTATAAAAATTAAGACAGAAAGAGAAGCAAAAAATCGTTTGTTTTTTGAGATGACAAAATTATCAGGCTTTTGATGTAGTAAAAATCAAGCTTTTGCTTCCTACCAAGCAAAAGCCTTTAAATAATTGCCCTTTTTGGGGTAATTCCGCAAGCAAGATGCAGAAAAAAAAGGGTTTGCACAAACGTTTTTCCTAAAAAAAGCAAAAGGAAGGAAGAAAGCGGTGTTTTATCAGGTGTAAGTGCTTGAAAAAGAAAGGATTTTATTTTTTTTCTTAGATTTTCAGAAAAAAATTTGGAAATACGCATATTTTTCCTAAAATTTAGCATCTCAAATTCAGTCGGACGGCACTATTGCAAGGGTCATAACCTGAAAATTTGCACTTTCTATTTTATCCTATTATATTTAAACTTCAATCACACCCAACTCAAAAGTATGCAAATACCAAGCTTAATCCTCAAACAACTCTACACACGTGGCAGCCTCAAAAATACGGGCGAGGGCGTGCAGTTTTCTATCAAAAATCGCCTAAGTGATGCCAAACTTATCGGGGTGCATCAGGTCGCGATTGATGGCAAGGAAGTTCCCTTACATTCGGTTCGCATCAATTTAGGCGAAGGTGTGGTATTAGCACCCGACAAGATTTCGGAAGAAAGCCCCGTTGATTTTCCGCTTCGCAAGGGTTTTGACGTAGTCGCACAGATGGGAGCTTTGCCCGAAGCCAAATATAAAATCGAGGTTACCGTTTCTACTAAGCCCTTTGGCAAGCTCTCTTTGAAAGTAGAAGATGCGATTTCTTCTTTCAAAGATGAAACAAAAATCCCGCGCGACGACAACGACGACTATTCTGAAAGTGCAATCCAGACTCGCCAACGCTTTGTAGAAGAGCTAACGGGTGCTAAACTCAAACACATTCCGCATTATTCCTTCGACCCACACATCACACAAGGCAACTGCGAACATTTTATCGGCGTGGCACAAGTGCCGCTCGGCATTGCAGGACCGCTAAAAGTGAATGGCGAACACGCACAGGGCGATTTTTTAATTCCAATGGCTACTGCCGAAGGTACGCTTGTGGCTTCCTACAATCGCGGCATGAAGGTCTTAAATTTGAGTGGCGGCGTGAAATGTACCATCATCGGTGATGCCATGCAACGCGCTCCCGTTTTCGTTTTTGAAGACGCACGTGCAGCACGCGACTTTACCAAATGGGCAGAGGCAAATCGCGCCAAAATCGCCGAAGAAGCAGAGGCTACCTCCAGCGTTGCCAAATTGCAATACATCGACTACTACCTCTCTAATAAGTTTGCCTACCTACGTTTCAACTTTGCCACAGGCGATGCCGCAGGGCAGAACATGGTCGGACGCGCAACCTTTGCCGCTTGTAGCTGGATTTTAGACAACTACAAAGAAAATCGCGTTACCAACTTCTACTTAGAGTCTAATTTCGCAACCGATAAGAAAGCCTCCCAAATCAACATCATGCGCACACGTGGCAAGCGCGTAGTGGCAGAATGTACCATCAAGCGCGATGTCTTGATTCAAATTATGCGCGTAGAGCCTGAAAAGTTAGCCTATCATGCGCAGGTTTCGAATGTAGGCGCGTTTATTTCGGGTGCAAACAACAACGGCTTGCACTCGGCAAACGGCATTACCGCTATGTTTATCGCCACAGGGCAGGACGTAGCCAATGTTTCGGAATCTTCGGCAGGGATTCTCTATTCCGAACTTACCCCCGAAGGCGACCTTTACCTCTCTATTACCATTCCTTCGCTTATCGTGGCAAGCTATGGCGGTGGCGTAGGCTTGGCTACTCAAAAGGAATCCTTAGAGATGTTGGGTTGTTTCGGAAAAAATAAAGTCAATAAGCTCGCTGAAATCATTGCAGGAGTAGTATTGGCAGGGGAAATTTCACTCGCTTCTGCAATTTCTTCGTCAGATTGGGTATCAAGCCACGAACAATACGGAAGAAATCGCTAATTTTGTAGCGTTTTCGAACACGAATCATTCTCTATCCTTGTAAATATCGATTTTGTGTTTGCAATTTAGAGCATAAAAAAGATAGGATAGGCGTGTAAGTTTTGCACGCCTATTTTTCATTTTCACCCCCCTACTTCTCTATTTTACTTCTCTCTTATTTTATTTGCCCTGATATGAACGCCGAACAATTCAAGACCCTGCAAGCACGCATCAATGCTCTGCGGGGCTATCTTTGACTATGATGCCAAAAAAGAAGCCATCGAAGCCGAAACCCAACAGACCTTAGCCCCCAATTTTTGGGACGACCCCAAAGAGTCGGAAAAGGTCATGAAAGCCATCAAGACCAAAAAAATATGGACAGATAGGTTTGAAAAGGTACAAAACCTACTCGACGACTTGGAAACCTTTTTCGAGTTCTTCAAAATGGGCGAAACCACAGAAAGCGAACTCGAAGGGGAGTATCAAAAGACCATCAAAGCCGTAGAAGACCTCGAATTTCAGAAGATGCTCAGTGGTGAGGAAGACCACCTCGATGCCATCATAGAAATCAATTCGGGGGCAGGTGGCACAGAAAGCCAAGATTGGTCGGAAATGCTCCTGCGCATGTACAAACTTTGGGCAGAAAGTCGCGGTTTTAGCCAACGCACCCTCGATTATGTAGCGGGCGACGTGGCAGGGCTTAAATCAGCAACCCTCGAAATCAAGGGCGAATTTGCCTATGGCTACTTAAAGTCTGAAATTGGTGTCCATCGTCTGGTGCGCATCTCGCCCTTCAATGCAGCAGGAAAAAGGCAGACCTCTTTCGCCTCCGTTTTCGTCTATCCTATCGTAGATGATAGCATAGAAATTGACCTCAACATGGCAGACGTAGAACGCCAAACCTACCGTTCGGGCGGCGCAGGGGGGCAGAATGTCAATAAAGTGGAAACGGCAGTGCGCCTCAAACACGTTCCCACAGGAGTCGTTGCCGAATGTCAGCAGGAACGCTCCCAACTGCAAAACTACGAACTCGCCCTGCAAATGCTCAAAGCCAAACTCTATCAGCTCGAACTCGAAAAGCGCAACGCCGCCAAAGCAGAACTTGAAAGCTCGAAAAAAAGAATTGACTTTGGCTCTCAAATTCGCAATTACGTCTTGCACCCCTACAAACTCATCAAAGATGTACGCACAGGCTATGAACGCACCGACGTTCAGGCAGTCTTAGATGGCGACTTAGACGAATACATGAAAGCCTATTTGATGCTGCAATAAAGAGGGAACTCTTTGCGCCTCACATGGGTTCTGGTCTTGTATCGCACACCAAGCAGATACGACAAATGTTTCACCCCTTACCGCTGACTTGCTATGAGCCAATCTAAAAACAACAAAAACGGGATTCAGAAGATTGTCAATATCCGAAACCGCCGCGCCGCTTTCGACTACTTCTTCTTAGAAAACTACACCGCAGGCATTGTCTTGAAAGGAACAGAAATCAAATCTATCCGACAGGGCAAAGTAACCATGACCGATTCTTTCTGCCTACTCATGGACGGCGAACTCTTTGTCCGCAACATGGACATTTCCCCCTATGAGCGTGGCAACATTCACAACCACCAAAGCAAAGCCGACCGCAAGCTATTGCTCAAAAAACGCGAGTTGGGCAAAATCGAACGCGCCCTACAAGACGTAGGAACGACCCTTGTGCCTGTGCGCATTTTCATAAACGACAAAGGTTTGGCAAAAGTAGAAATTGCCGTTGCAAAAGGCAAAAAACTCTACGACAAGCGCGAAACCATCAAAGAGCGCGACCAGAAGCGCGATATTGAACGTTATTAAAAAATGTTATATACAAAACAAGGCTTTCCTTTTCATTTTTTTTTGCTAAATTTGCCACAAAAGACTTTCTTCTTTGTGCTTTCGCAAACCAAAACATAGGAGGAACGGTTATATTGAAAGACTTAAAAAGCGACGCTTGTTGTTTTTTGTGCGAATTGCGTTCTTTCCCGTCTTTATCATCTCACCGCTTCCTACCGTTTCACCCGTACCCGACGCTTTTTTATACCACTTACGTATCCCTAAAAGGAAATTTATGATGACAGACCGCCCTTTGAATCCCGATGCTGAAAACGAGTTGCCACAAACGGTAGAAAATGCAGCCGAGCCTGCCACTACCACCGACGCGGCACAAGCAACGGACACTTCTGATTTGCAAACGCCCCCAGAAGCCGCTCCGCTGCCCGAATGGTTGGAACTTACTGATTTTACAGAGGCTACAAAAGAGACCCTTTTGGAGCGAAGCCGTCAGGTGCAATCCCACCTAAGCGACGAGCGATTCAATTTTAAAGCAGCAGAGGCACTTTATACCCAGCTTCGCAACCGCATGCGCACCTTAGACGAGGCAGAGCGCGAAGAAGCACGCCTTAAATATGAGGCACAAGCCCAAAGTGAAGAAGAAAAAGAAGGCTTTGAGTTCCAACGCGATACCCTTTCGCGCGAACTAAGCAACCACTACAAGGCGTTGCGAGATGCCAAAAAAGCCTATTACGAAGGCATAGAAAAGCGCAAACAGCGAAATTTGGTAGAAAAGAAAGCCATTTTAGAGCAAATCAGAACCCTTATCGAGGGGTCTGGTAATTCTATCAAAACCGACTTAGAGGCACTTAAAGCCCTACAAACGCGCTTTAAAGAAATCGGCGGCGTGCCTGCCGCTCAATCGGAAGAACTTTACCGCAACTATCGCGCACTTTTAGACCAATTTTTTAGCAAAAAAGCACAGGAGCGCGAACTCATTGCCTTAGATAGGCAGCGCAATTTGAGTGCAAAAAAAGCCCTTATAGAAAGAGCGCAGGAAATTGCACAGAACCCCAATACGCGAAAAGCCATCGAGGAATTTAAAGCCCTAAACGAAGAATATCGCCGTATCGGACGTGCGCCCAAAGAGGAAAGCGAGGCACTTTGGCAGCAACTCAAAGACATCGCTGATGCCTTATTTGCCAAAAAACGCAGCGAAGACGAAGCCTATCGCGCAGAAAGACAGGCAAACATGGAGGCAAAACAAGCACTTTGTTTGCAAGTGGAAGCCTTCGTAGGGTTTCAGTCAGATTCCTTTAAAGAGTGGAACGAAAAGACGCGCGAAATCCTCGAACTGCAAAAGCAGTGGGATAGTATCGGGGCAGCTCCACGCGAAGTAGCCAAAGATTTGAACAAACAATTTTGGAAAAACTTTAAAGACTTTTTCCGCGCCAAAACGCAGTTCTTTGAAAAAGTAGATGCCGAGCGTCAGAAGAATTTAGAGCAGAAGCAAGCCCTCATTGCGCGTGCCAATGAGCTAAAAGAAAGTGATGATTGGGAAAATACGGCTTCTTTGCTTAAAGATTTGCAGAACCAGTGGCGCGAAGTAGGTAGCGTTCCTGAAAAGTTTAAAGAGAGCCTCTATCAGGAATTTAAAACCGCCGTAGATTACTTCTTCGAGCGCAAACGCAACCGCAAAAACTTGCAAGCCGCAGAATGGGATAAGAATTTGGCGAAAAAACAAGCCATTTGCGAACAACTCGAAAGCCTTGCCGCTGCCAATAGCCAAGAAGTGGAAACGCTAAAAGCCCATTATCACGATTTTAATAAAATCGGTTTTGTGCCTGCCAACCAAATCCGCAACATTCAGGAGCGTTTTGAAAAGGCTATCAAAGCGTTTTTGGCTGCCTCTGGATTGGATAGTGAAGCGCAAAATGCCATACAGACCGAATTAGCTCTCAAATCTATTGGCGATAACCCTTTGGCTATCAAGCAGTTGAGAAACAAAGAGCGCACCCTACGCACCAAAATCAGTGCCATAGAAAACGATATTCAGCTTTGGCGCAACAACCTCGAATTTTTTGCCGCCTCTAAAACGGCAGATAAACTACGCGCCGAATTTGATACCAAGATTCAGGCAGCACAAGCCCAAATCAAGGACATTCAAAAGGAATTGCAGGTGATAGAACAGGCTATCCAAGCCGATAAAGAAGCCAATAGAGCCACCGACACCCCTTCGGAGGCTTAGGTGAAGGCTTAGATAGTGCTATCAAAACTATCAAAAAATAGGCGCAAGTAAGCTAAAATAGGCTTTGGTCTGTACCAAACTCCCCCACACAAAAATCAGGGTAGCGGTGCAGACCAAAGTTCTTTATTATTTGCGCTAAATTGTTTGTGCTAAAATGCAATCCTTGTTTGTTCTCTTATGCTATTTTTCGTATAAATAAAGATACAAAATTTGCTTGACATGGAATATAAACGCATCATCGCAGATATAAATGCAGCAAGTAGAAATCCTGACCAAGAAGTAGAACTTATCCTATTGGGCAGTTTGCATGGCAACGAAAAGGCGGGCTATTTGGGCTTGGAAAGTGTCGTAAGTACGATACAAAGGCTGAAAATCCCACTCAAAGGGCATCTTTTGGCGTTGGCAGGCAATTTGGAAGCCCTGCGCTTAGGCAAACGCTATCTAAGGCAAGACCTCAACCGTCTATGGCAACCCCAATATTTGGAAAACATCGATACCTACACCGAACAAGATGGCGATTTATTCCAACTCAAAGAAATTTATCAGACCCTACAAAAATACACCCAAGCCAATCGCTATCGTAGGCGCGTCTTTATCGACCTTCACACTACCTCTGCACCCGACGGCATCTTTGCCATTTCTACCCCCACTTCCGACCTTGCCCTACTAAAAAAATTAGATGTCCCTATCATTCATGGGCTTACGCGCGGCTTGGCAGGAACTTCTATGGGTTTTATGAGTGAGCAGGGATACGAAACTTTCGCCTTCGAAGCAGGTCAGACAGGTAGCGAACAAGCCATTTACGACATTGCAGCAGGAATTTGGCGCATCTTAGCCGCTTTGGGTATGGTAGAAAGCCACTTGATACCGAAAGAAGTAGAAGAAAAGGCACAATTAAAGTCTTATTTGGAGCGAAAAAAATTAGCACAAGAATTAGACTTTTTTATGGTACATCGAGTAGAACAGGGTGATGACTTCTGTATGCGTGCAGGCTTTGTCAATTTCCAATTTGTAGAAAAAGGTGAATTATTGGCACAAGACAAGCGCGGTGAAATTCGCGCCCCCCTTGATGCCTACCTGCTCATGCCGCTCTATCAGAAAGAAGGGCAAGATGGCTTCTTTTTGGTAGTACCCAAATATGCCCCTGCCATTTTAGACTAACCCGATGCCGCGCGAGGGTAGAAAACTTCCTCTAAATTTATGCCGCTGCATTTGGCTGGTTGTCTAAAATGTTGTACCTTTGTGTTTTACAATTTCGCACCCGTTTTCTTTTTCCTTCTTGCTTTTTGGTGCGAACTTTACCGTCTTATTTTCCGTTTTATTAGCAGTTTAGCTACCAAAGGCGAACGCGATTTTAAAAATGCTTTAAAATCCGCGCTCGTTTTCGCTTTATTACAGAATACGAACCGCTGACACCAAACGCCTTATCTTTCTTCTTCTTGAAATTTTAGTCCCTGCCTAATCTTAGTCCTTAATTTTAGCCCTTGTCTAAAGTTTTCAAAATCTGAAAGTTGCTCCTTGGCGCATTTGGTGTGTTCTTTTTTGTCTTTTTTGCATCTATGTAGTTAGATTCTATATCAAAAAAAAATTAGTTAGATAAGCACTTCTTTCTGATAGAAAGGCTTTCTTGCTATTTCTCAAAATCATTAAAAACCACTAAAAAAATAAGAATATGTCTGTATCTTATTTCACTCCCGAAAAATTCGAAGAACTCAAACAAGAATTGCATACACTCAAAACCAAAGGGCGCATCGAAATTGCGTCACAAATTGCGGAGGCACGCGAAAAAGGCGACTTGAAAGAAAACGCCGAGTACGACGCTGCCAAAGATGCACAGGGCATGTTGGAACTTAAAATTTCAAAATTAGAGCATATTTTAAGCAATGCACGCATCTTAGATGAGTCGCAGATTGATACTTCGCGCGTTTCTATTCTTTCAAAGGTCAGGATTCGCAATACCGTCAATAAAAAGATGGAGATGGAATATATTTTGGTAGCAGAGGAAGAAGCGGATTTGAAACAGAATAAAATTTCGGTTTTATCGCCTTTCGGAAAAGGATTATTGGGTAAAAAAATCGGCGAAGTAGCCGAAATTGAAGCTCCCAAAGGCAAACTCTACTTCGAGGTCTTGGACATTAGCCGCTAATCGTAAAGTAGCGCGAAGTTCCAGCTTCGCGCGTAGCTACTTAATAATGTTAAGCTCTGAAAAAAATCTTGATTTGTCAAATTAGAAACAAAATAAAATTTGGTAAAAATCCTATTCTGGGTCTAAAAATCCTCTTTTATTTCAATCGCACTGCGGACAAGGCAATACCTTGTCCCTACAACCGTCGGCGAGGCTGTAGCACGAAGCTCCAGCTTCGCGCGTAGCTACTTGGCAATGCAACCGTCGGCGAGGCTGTTAGCCCTCGCCGACGGTTTTTCTAATTGTAGCGCGAAGCTCCAACTTCGCACATAACGAGGCTTTGAGATAGGCGCATTTCAGGATTTGCCTCACCGCTGGTTATGCTTTTTTTAAAAAATGGTTATCTTTGCAGCGTTTTGAAGGCACAAGGTCTTATTTTTAAGACTTTGTAGTAAAGCCGTTCATTTCTCACCCATCTTATCGCATACTTCTTGCAAAATATGGCACATACCCATCAAATTAGCACCAGTAAGGTAGCCGAATGGCTCGGCAGCGAAGCAGAACTTTTGCTCCAACACGTTTCTACTACCATCTCCAAAGAGCGTTTGCATTTGCCCAATCCCAACTTTATAGACCAAGTATTTGGGGTTTCGAACCGCAACCCACAGGTTTTGAGGAGTTTGGCACAAATCTATAACACAGGGCGTTTGGCAGGCACAGGCTATGTTTCTATCCTACCCGTAGACCAAGGCTTAGAACATTCCGCAGGCGCGTCTTTTGCGCCCAATCCAGACTATTTCGACCCCGAAAATATCGTCAGATTAGCCATCGAAGGCGGTTGCAACGCCGTAGCCACTACTTTTGGCAATTTGGGCATCATCGCACGCAAGTATGCACATAAGATTCCTTTTATCGTAAAAATCAACCACAACGAACTGCTCACCTATCCCAACAAATTCGACCAAGTCATGTTTGGCTCTGTTGAAGATGCATGGAACTTGGGCGCAGTAGCCGTAGGCGCAACAATTTATTTTGGTTCAGACGAGGCTACCCGACAAATACAAGAAGTGGCTGCCGCCTTCGAGCGTGCGCATGAGCTGGGCATGGCAACCATTCTTTGGTGCTATACACGCAACAACGCCTTTAAAAAAGATGGCGTAGATTATCACGTGGCGGCAGACCTAACAGGGCAGGCAAACCACATAGGCTCTACCATTCAAGCCGACATCGTCAAGCAAAAGCTCCCCGAAAATAATGGCGGCTACAATGCCCTCAATTTTGGCAAGACCCACAAAAAGGTCTATTCAGAACTTACCTCCGAAAACCCCATCGACCTATGTCGCTACCAAGTAGCCAATTCGTACATGGGCAGAATCGGACTTATCAATTCTGGTGGTGCTTCGTCGGGCGCGTCAGATTTGGCAGAAGCCGTCAAGACTGCCGTTATCAACAAACGCGCAGGTGGCATGGGCTTGATTTCAGGTAGAAAAGCCTTCCAAAAGCCCTTAGCAGACGGCATCGAGCTGCTCAACGCCATTCAAGACGTGTATCTAAATCCTGAAATTACGATAGCTTAATTTCCAAAATATCAGCCCTGCAAAAAAGCCCTAAGCGTCTTCAAAAACGCTTAGGGTTTGGAAAAAACAACCTCTTTGGACTTTGTAGGACTGTGAAAACTCAGTAACAATATGGCTTGGTTTCAAAGAAAAGATAAAAACATCACGACCCCAACCACAGAAAAGCGCGATTCGCCCGATATGTGGTTCAAAACGCCCAGCGGCAAGATTATCCTCAAAAAGGAATTGGCGCAAAACGCTTGGGTCTGCCCCGACGACGGCTATCACGTTGCCATTGGCTCGAAAGAATATTTTTCTATACTTTTTGACGACAATACCTACACCGAACTCAACGCCGACCTTTGCGCCCTCGACCCACTGCAATTTTACGACACCAAACCCTATACCGCGCGTCTGCAAAGTGCCAAAAAAAGTACAGGCTTCAATGATGCCCTTTCTTCGGCTTATGGCAAGATAGAAGGGCAGGATTTAGTGGTCTGTTGTATGAATTTTAAGTTTATCGGTGGCTCGATGGGGTCAGTAGTAGGCGAAAAAATTAGCTTGGCGATAGATTTTTGTTTGGAAAATAAAATGCCGCTCCTTATCATCTCACAATCGGGCGGCGCACGCATGATGGAAGCAGGCTACTCCCTTATGCAAATGGCAAAGACCTCTGCCAAATTAGCCCTTCTTTCTGATGCCAAATTGCCCTATATCTCGCTCCTAACCAATCCTACAACAGGAGGCGTTACGGCTTCCTACGCCATGTTGGGCGACTTCAACATTGCCGAACCCGAAGCCCTTATCGGCTTTGCAGGTCCGCGCGTGATTCGCGAAACTATCGGCAAAGATTTGCCCAAAGGCTTTCAAACGGCGGAATTTGTCTTAGAACATGGCTTTTTAGATTTTATTGTAGATAGGCGCGAACTGAAACAAAAATTGGCTCTGTTGCTCAAAACTATCAGACCCTAAGAATCAGACCCTAAGCAGCAGACCCTAACCATCAGTCCTAAGCCGCCCTCGTTCTCTTTTCTAAAAGTTTTAAAAGGCTTTCAAAAAGTATTTAAACACGCCTCAAAACCTAAGCAGCCCTGCATAGTTTGCTTAGGTTTTTTCTATTTTCTTGATTTTTTTCGATTTTTTCGATTTGCCTGCCGAATAGAAGCCTCTCACAAAGGACAAGGCATTGCCCCCTGTCCCTACATTATTTGCACCTATTTTTTAGAATTTAACACCACTGCCGTATAGAAATGAGGTGCATTTAAAACTTTATCGTTGCAACAACACCCTTTTATCATTTTTATCAATAGCGGGTCTGAATATTGCGAATATCCATGCCCCAATTCAATTTCGAGCGCAGCGTTTTGAGAAAATTATTGTCGCCTAATTGAATTAGTTTGGCTTCATAGTGGCACTTGCGAATTGCCATTTGTGTATTTGCCTCCACTTTTCGCGAGCGCGAATCTAAGGACACCAAAAAGTTTTTGCTTCTGCCCTCAATCTCAAAAGAAATCACGCTGGTATCAGGTACAATGAGCGGACGCACGTTTAAATTGTGCGGACTCACAGGCGCAATGATAAAATTATTAGACTGTGGCAACACAATAGGACCGCCTACACTAAGCGAATAGCCCGTCGAACCCGTAGGCGTAGAAACAATCAGCCCATCAGCCCAATAAGAGTTGAGGTATTCGCCATCGATGTAGGTATGCACAATAATCATAGAAGCACTGTCGCGTTTGAGAATAGCAAGTTCGTTCATGGCTAAATTTTGCCCCTCAAAAATATCTTCGTCGGCTTCAAAGTGAAGCAAAGAGCGCGAATCTATTTGATAATTTCCAGAAATGACGGTTTCTATCGCTTCGGTAATCTTTTCACGCGCCGTAGTTGCCAAAAAGCCCAAACGCCCCATATTGATACCCAAAATCGGCGTTTCTTTCTCCTGAATGAGCGTAATGGCTTCCAAGAGTGTGCCATCGCCGCCTATGCTAAAAACGACATCGCCTTCTTTTAAATCGTCGGGCGAATCGAAAATGTCCTCGTATTGGGGATAGTAATGGATTTGGTCTAAATATTCTTCAAAATAATGCGACACGATAACAGGAATCCCTCTTTTTTCCAACTCGAAAAAAACTTGTTGGATAAAGGGCAATTTATGCTCCTCGAAAGAACGGCTATGAATGGCAGCACGCTTCATGAAATTGATTTTTTGACTTGGGAAATATTGAGTTTTAAGTTTGTAGGATTGCCCTATTTTACCGTAATCTGCTGACAAAACTGCTCGAAAAGGGGCAATTTGGAAATACCCGTTTTACGACCAATTTCTATAATTTTTTCAAATTCTGCCGCCGAAAAAGTGGGCGGTGCAGAGAGCTGCTCATCTTCTTCCAAAAAAAGAAAAGAGAGCAATTTGACCAAAATCCAAGGCGCGTGGAGCAAATTGAGCGCAAGCGAATGGGTAAGTGCCTGCTTTTGCAAGCCTTCCAAAAAGAGTGGATTTTTATGGAAAGTGCTAAAAGTTAGTTTTCCGATAAAACCGTAATAATCGTCTTGGTATTGTGCAAAAAAAGGCAGGCTACTTTTCAAAACCTTATACATTTCCTCTACTTGGTTGTGTAAAAGCCGCTTAATTTTGCGCTGCAAGCTCAATTCCTCGAAAAGCGAAATATTGCCCTGCGCCAAAGCAATCCCGACGGCAGGAGTGAGCAAGACCAAAACGGCAAATTCGAGCTGCCCCAAATCCTGCAAAAGAGGCAAATCTTTACTTGCCGCAGCCTTCAAAGCCTCAAGTTCTGCCTCTAATTGGGCATCTTCTAAAAGGGTCGCTAATTCGTTGTAGGTAAGCATAGCAGAGGAAATAAAAGTGAAAAAAGCCGCCCAAAATGGTTACTTCTTGTTTTTGTCGGATTTATCTTTTCTACCAAAAAGCGAAAAATGAACATAGCGTTTCGGATTTTGTTTCAAATCTATAAACAAGCTATCCAAATCTTCCATCGTCGCGTTTAGGTTGCGATAAAGTGAATCGTTGTGAATGAGCAAGCCCATCGAGCCTTCGGCTTTATTGATAGCCTTTGTAGTTTTTTCAAGTTCGGCGAGCAGATTTTGGGTCTTGTCGTTGAGGGCTTTAAACTCTACGGCGTTGAGCGAATCAGCAAGGTTATTGAATTTGCCGACCAAAGGTTCTATGCCTTTTGAAGTTTGTTTTAAAGATAGCGAAAGTTCGTTTAAGTTTTGCGAAAGTTGCTTCAAATTTTGGCGATTTTCGGTCAGAACGCCGTTAAAATTGCCCACTGTGCCGTTGATGTTCTGCACCATGAGCTTTGAATCTGTGCCGATACCTTCTAATTCCTTCAATAGTTTATTAACCAAGTAAAGTGTAGAATCTACGCTCTCTATTAACGGTTGCGCTTTTTTTGCCATCATACTGGGCAGCCCTTCTTTGGTTTCGGAAAGCAGTGTATCGTTATTTTCTAAAAAAGGCTCTCTCGAAATCAGTTCTAATTCAATCATTTTGCCCCCTAAAAGCCCGCCATCTGCCAAAATTGCCTTCGTCCCTTTTCCAATCGGAATGTCTTTGCGAATATGCAATTCTACCAACAGATGATTTTTGGTGCTGGGCAGGAGCGTAACTTTATTGACACGCCCAACGGCATAACCATTGATAAGCACCTGATTCGAAACCGTAAGTCCGTCAATGTCTTGATACACAACGTAGTAAGTGGCATCACTTGAAAAGAAATCGCTGCCTTTGAGGAAATTAAAGCCCAAATACAACATCACCAAAGCGGCGGCAGAAAGGATACCTACTTTTAATTCTTTCGAGATATTCACAGAGATAGGGGGTTGGGTAAAAAAATGATTTTTTCCAAACTTAGGCAAATTTTTATACTTCGCCAAAGTTTATTCACAGGTTTGTTTGGATTTTGACTTAAAAAAACAAAAAACAGCGCGGTTATTTTCCAAAAAGCGCGTTTTCTACCAACTGGCAAAGGATATGCCCTATCAAGAGGTGCATCTCCTGTATGCGTGGCGTATCGTCGGAAGGAACACAAAAGCACTCCTGACAGAGCATTTTGAGCTTGCCGCCCTTGCTGCCCGTCATGCCGATTGTCGTCATGCCGATTTGATTTGCCTTCTCTACCGCCTTCAACACGTTGGGCGAATTGCCCGAAGTAGAAAGGGCTACCAAAATATCGCCTTTTCTGCCTGCCGCTTCCGTCATGCGCTCGAAGATAAAATCGTAGCCATAATCGTTGCCCACTGCCGTTAGGTAGGAAGTATTCACGTGCAGGGCTTCGGCATAAAGGGGCGGACGGTCGGTATAAAACCTGCCCGAAAGTTCGGCGGCAATATGCTGGGCATCGGCTGCCGAACCGCCATTGCCACAGAATAAAATTTTGTGGTCTTTTTGGTAAGCCGCTACCCAAAGCCCCACGACGCGCTCGATTTGTGCCAAATACGAACCTTCGAGCAGGCTCTTTTTGGCATCAATGCTGGACTGAATCAGCGCGGCAATTTGTATTTGAGAAGAAATCTGGGACATCTGATTTTGATTTTTTCTTTGAAACCCTACTTTTTATACAATCACTTCAAAACTTCTATTTTTACTTCCACAAGCCCTGCCCGAATAAAATCCAACTGCTCGGCTGCCTGACGCGAAACGTCTATGATGCGCCCTTTCACAAAGGGTCCTCGGTCGTTGATGCGCACTACCACTGCTTTCTGATTTTTGAGATTCGTAACGCGCACTTTTGTACCAAAAGGCAAGGTTCGATGCGCTCCCGTTAGTTGATTTTTGCGATAGGGTTCGCCGCTGGCAGTGGGTTTGCCCTCGTATTTATCAGCATAATAGGACGCAATTCCTTTTTCTGTCTTGATAACCGTTCCCGTTTGGGTGTTTTCTTGGGTAGGACTAAAAAGCGAAGTTACAAATTGGCAGGAATAAAAGAGCGGATTAGACAAAAATCCGAACAGAAGCAAGCGCAGTAGTTTTCGAGTGTTTGGCTTCAATGCGAATAAGATTTGGTGAAAAATTGAGTTTGTTATCGAACCCTTGCTATAAGGGGAGAGGGCAGTGATGTTAAATTCTAAAAAAAACAGACTCAAATGTAGGGACAAGGCAGTGCCTTGTCCGCAGTGAGATTGAAATAAAACAAGATTTTAATACCCAAAAATAGGGTTATGACCAAATTTTATTTCGTATCAAATTTGACAAAACAAGGCTTTTTGCAGAACTTAACATTACTGGGAAAAGGGCAGGGGTGAAGTTTTGATTAGAAAATTTTATCAGGATTGAGGATACCATTGGGGTCGAAGGCGGCTTTGATGGCTCGCATCAGGTTGAGATTGGTCTGCCCTACGGCTAAGGGCATGTACGGTTTTTTGGCAATTCCGATACCATGCTCGCCAGAGAGCATACCGCCCAAACGCACCACTTCTTTAAAAATTTCGCCTATCCCCTCATTTATTTTGCTGTTCCAAAGCGCGTCGGGGATATTTTCTTTCATCACATTGACGTGCAAATTGCCATCACCTGCATGCCCATAACAGACCGACCGAAAGCCATAAGCCTGCCCAATGTTTTTAATTGCCGTAATGAGTGCGGGCAAATTGCCACGCGGCACGACTACATCTTCCGCCTTCGTAAGCGAATAGGCATTGACGGCAGGTGAAATGTGGCGGCGCACCTTCCAAAGTTCGTCTTTTTCGGTTTGGCTATTGGCATAAAAAACGTCTTCTATTCCAAAGGTATCGAGGACAGATACAATTCTTTCAGCGTCTTTCAAAATTATTTCATCATCGTTCCCATCTAATTCGATAATCAGTTGGGCAGCGGTTTCTTCTTTTAAAGGAACAGAAACTTTCTGGTGCAGATGCCTTTGCAGGTAGTCAGTGGTGCGCTCGATGGCTTCGCGCTCCATAAATTCCATGCCCGAAGGCGTGATGCCTGCCAAATAAATAGCAGAAATAGCTCGCATGGCTTCTTCGTTGCTTTTGAAAGAAGCCAACAAGACCATACTTCGCGTAGGAAGTGGGCGCAATTTGAAGACAATTTTGGTAATGACTCCCAAAGTGCCTTCGCTACCTGCTATGAGTTGGGTCAGGTTGTAACCTGTCGAGTTTTTCAAGACGTTTGCGCCCGTCCATATAATTTCGCCTGTGGGCAAGACAACCTCCATATTGAGAATGTAGTCGCGCGTAACGCCGTATTTTACCGCCTTAGGTCCCCCTGAATTGTGGGCGACATTGCCCCCAATAAAACAGCTGCCCTTGCTGGCAGGGTCAGGAGGGTAGAAAAGTCCCTTTTCTTTGACTGCTTCCTGAAAAACCTCCGTAATTACGCCTGTTTCTACGGTAGCTTGCAAATTAAGCGTATCGATATCGAGAATACGGTTGAAGCGTTCCATAGAAAGCACAACCCCCTTTCGCACAGGCAACGCGCCTCCGCTTAGGCTTGTGCCTCCGCCACGTGGCGTAACGGGTATATGATGGGCATTGCAAAAACGAAGAATTTGGCTCACCTGCTCGGTATTGGCAGGCTTCAAGACCACATCGGGCAAAAAAGAATAGTCTTCCGTATGGTCTTTGCTATATCGGAAACGCGCCTCGTCGTCGGTCAGGACAAACTCTGCTCCTATAAGGCGTTGAAATTCGGCTATCATAGTCTTTTGAACCCTCGAAAAAAACGACACTTACCTATGAAGTGTAGCTTTCGAGGGCGATTTGGGGGCGATTTGAATGATTGTAAGAATGATAATTTTTATACCTGATAGGTTCGGCTATAATTTTTAGAAATTAACCTTATGGCTAAATAATGCCGTCCTACCAGTCCTCGCCGCTGCTCTGTGTGGCAGCACTACCGCCTTTTTCGGCTTTTTCTACGGCTTCGATGTCCTCTTGTGAGAGTACATTTTTGATGTCGGCACGCTCTCCGTCTTTGTAGGATACAATCCAAGCGTCATTTACGCCCATTTCGCGCAAATATTTCTTGAAAAGGTCGGCTTCCCAATAGTCGCGAAAGGTGGCAATCGTGTATTTCTTGACTCCGTCTGCGTCTTCTTCGGCATGGAAACGCTTGTTATTGACGTATTTCATGAGGTCTTTATTGCGAAAAGCCCCAATCTGGACTCTGAAAATTACGCCCTTGCTGTAATCGTCTTGCCCCCCCAAAGAAGGATTCGAGGCGACCTGCTCCTTTTGCAAGCCATTTAAGCTATCTATCGTAACCTGCCTCTGTGCATTCGATTGTGCCAAAGACTGCACTTGGCGGCGTAGGCTCTCTATTTCGGCTTTCGAGGCTTCATAGCCTTCTACGGTTTCTTTAAAAACTTCGGTACTCATTTTTTTCTTGCGGTCGTCCCAACGTTTTTTGTCTTGTTTGGAAAGTTGCGCCGAAAGGCTCAAAGGCAGGAAAAAGAGGCAGAAAGCGAGGGAAAGAAGGGAAAAGTTAGGTTTTGCGTTCATGTGTAGGTGTGAAAAAGAGAAGAACAGAACCAGAAAAGCGGTTTGAAAAGGGAATCATAACAATAACGTCGCCAAGGCAACGGCATTTTATAGGACAAGCCACAAAATTAGGGTAAAAGTAAGAAAAAAAACCAAAGTAACAAAGGCAAAGCCCCTTGTCGAGAGGCAAAAGGCAAGCCAAGCCTTTTTTTTCGGTCAGATAGGCTTTTTTGTTGTCGGGTTCAATTTTTTTATCCTCTTTTTTTTATCTTGTTGGGTAGGATTTTCTGCACCGCTTTTGTTTTGGCTTAAAAAAAGCGATTCAACTTTTTAGTACAAAAAAACAATATTTATGAAAAAAAACAAAATAGTCTTTTTTCTTGCTACCTTTTTTGGTATGGTAGCACTTGGCTTTCATATTTCCACTTTTTTTGTGCCTCAAATTGGCGATATAAGCCTGCCTTACCTCCTATTTGGTCTTCCTATTTTTCCACTTTGGCTACTAACCATTTTAGAACTTCGCAAAAGACAACAAGCCGAAGCAGCAAAATCAAGCACGAAAACATCTTCTCCCTTCCAACTGTTGAGGCTCATTCTTGGAAATATTCCTCTATGGCTCAAAATTGCCGTTTTTGTGTTTTTTTTCTACCCTACGCTCAATTTTTTGCGCTTCGCTACCCATTCCGAACAAGGCACCGCTTCCCTAAAAAATGGCGAATACGTTTTGGAATATCGCGGCAATTTTATTAGAAAACTAACAGAAGAAGAATATTACTACCAAAATGCCCTAAAAGTGCAATTTCTTTCGGGTGGCGTGCTGCCTTTTTATATCGTTACAATCGCTACTTTTTTTCCAAAAAAGAAAGAATAAGCACTGGTTAAAATTCCTTTCGCGAACCTTAGTCTTTTAAAAAACGTTCTTTTTAGAATTTAATTTCAAAAAAATAGGGATAGGACTCTTCCTATCCCTACAAAAAATTAAGAAGAAATAGACATTTTTTTGTATTGCAAGGCGCGTACAGAACGGTATTCGCGCCCTGTTTCGAGGTAGAATTGGAGTTTTTGTTGTAATTTGGCTTCGATATAAATGGCTAAGGGCTGCGGAACTTCGGCAAAAAAACGCAACGCCTCTTGAATTTCTTTGTCCCAAGTGGGATAGTATAGGTCGAAATCGGTAGGCTTAATTTGTCCGCGACAGTGGGCAGAGCCGCAGCCACAGCTAAAATGCTGCTCTAAATTGAAGATGGCGTATTCGTCGGTAACTTCTTCGTCGGGCAAGATGTCGCGCGTAGCGATTTCGAAGCCGTAGCCTGTGCTGATGGTATTGTGGTGGCAGGAGTGATTCACATATTTGGCGAAATCCCAACTAATGATGCGATAGCCTCGCTCGTCGCGATAGGAATATTTATCTACCACTTCTCTGGCGTAGGCATCTAATTTATCGTACTTTTTGGGGGTAACTTCAATTTCTAAGCTATCTTTAACATAGACAATCGTGCCTTTAGGGATAAAGGTTTTGGCAAAAACGCCGTAACCAATTTCGGCACTGATAAAACGCAATTCGGTGTGGGGGTGAATCATGCAAGAGCGACATTAAGAGGTGGTTTTGGTGAAAAAACGCAGGCAGCATAAGCCTGCCAAAAAGCCTGCAAAACAACGCAAAAGTTAGCAAAAAAAACAGTCTTTGCAAAGCAAAGGGACAAATTTTTATTTTTTTCAACGCCCTTTTTTTTCACCAAATAAAATTTGCTTTTTTGCCCTTTTACTTTTTTACGCGCCTTTTCAGAAAAAAAAAGAAAAAAATCTTTGGTAGCATTGTGAAATTTACCAAATATGCGCATCTTGAAAGAAAGTGTAGTTTTTGGCTGCACGCCTCTTTCTTCAAATTGCTCACCTTTTTCTAAAAAAGATTTTTATGAATAGAAACCACCTTTTGCGCCCTCTTCTTTGCTTTTTTCTTGTCTGTCAATTCTCTATTTTTGCCCAAGCACAAGAAAATGTCATTCCTACCAAAGTAAAAGAAGTAACCGTTTTCCTTTCCCAAGCCGAACTTTTCCACCAAGAACAAACGATTCTCAAAAAAGGCGAAAACCAACTCATTTTTAGGGGTATTTCGCCGCATTACGTCAAAGAAAGCGTGCAGATAGCGGGAAAAGGCGATTTTACAATCCTTTCCGTCAAGCCGCAAGTCAATTATTTAGAGCAAAAAAATGCGTCTAAGGAATTTCAGAAATTGCAAGATTCGGTTCGCTTTTACAAAGAAAAACTAAACGAACAGAAAGACGAAAAAGATGTCTTGCAAAAAGAAGTAGAAATGATGGTCAAGAATCAGCAAATTTCAGGGACAAACCAAACCCTGACCGCTACACAGCTCAAAGAGATGGCAGATTTTATGCGCCGCCAACTGCTACAAACCAAAGCCCGTTTGCGCGAGCTAACGACCGAAGAACAGGAGCTAAGTCAGAATATTTCGCGCCTACAAACGCAAATGAATAGCATCTCGACACAAAGAAAACTGCCCGTAGGCGAAGTAGTGGTAGAAATAGAGTCTAAAATGGAACAAAAAGCCGAGTTCAGACTCAAATACTTAGTCGATGGGGCAGTTTGGATTCCGCTTTATGATTTACGCGCCTCTGCCATTGGCAAACCCATCGAGCTTGCTTACAAAGCGCAAGTAGCGCAGCAAACAGGCGTAGATTGGGAAAAAGTAAAACTTTATATTTCTACCATAAACCCTACTTTGGGCGCAACAAAACCCGAAAATCCTACCCGTTGGCTCACCCTTTATAGCCACCAAAAACAAAGCAAACAACGTTTGGCAAAGCAAGCCGAAGCCTCTTCTCCAAGCCTCACAGAGGCAGAAGTCGCGATGGGTTTTGGTGCAGACGATTTAGCTGGTGAGGACGACTGGGGAAGCAGCGAAACAGCCGCCGATTATACCACCAGCAAAGAAACGCCCTTTGCCACTACCTTTGAAATCAAATTGCCTTATACGATTCCTTCCGACGGCAGAGTCAAAGTAGTGGAAGTGCAGAACAGTGAATTGCCCGCTTCCTTTGTCTATGCAGCCGTTCCTGCGGCAGAAAATGCTGCTTTCTTAGTCGCTTATGTAACCGATTGGCGGCAGTACAATTTGGTATCAGGAAAAGCAAATATTTATTTTGAAAATGGCTTTGTAGGTGAAACAGAAATAGAAACCTCCGAAGCAAGCGATTCGCTGCTGCTTTCTATGGGACGCGATACGCGCCTGCTAATAGAAAGAAAAGCCTTGAAGGATTACAACAAGCGCAAATTTGTAGGTACGCAAGTGCGTGAAAGCAAAGGTTTTGAAATTAGTTTGAAAAATAATAGAAGCGAAACCATCGAAGTAGAAGTAGAAGACTACATTCCGCTTTCTATGGATAGCCGCATTACAGTAGAAACCGACCAATTAGATGGCGCAAGCTACGACGCACAGACGGGGCGTGTGGTGTGGAAACTCAAATTGAGTGGCGGTGAAAGCAAAAAACTCAAATTTGGTTACACGCTTAAATATCCCAAGGGCATGAACTTGAAGGAGGAAATTCGCGACTAAGTGGGCTACTTTGTGCCTTATCTTTCCTCTATTTTCTCAACGTCTTTTCCCTATTTTCCTCCTATTTTTTCCCTCAAAGGCTATTCTAATGGCTTTTGAGGGCTTTTTTATGAAATTTTAAGGCGGCACTTCAAAAAAATCTTATTTAGAGTTGGTCTAAATAAAATCTTTGCTATATCTTTGTGCCGTCATGTGCAGGGCAGCGATAGTAAAACTTCGCCTACCTGCCAGCAAAACTCAAAAACACAGCTTTTCAAATTTTACCGTATTTCATCATTATACTTCATCAAATTACATCTCAAATGACATTCAAATTTCGCAACTTGCTTTTTCAAAATTTGCTTCTTTTGGCGGTTCTAAGCCTTGTTTTCACTTCTTGTAAAGACGACAAAGAAGACGAAAAACCAGCTCTGCAAATTCCAAATAGCTATGACGGCGCAGCCTTCGCAGCCAATACCGCAGCCGAGCAAGCCTTAAAAGGCAATCTGACCAAACTAACAGACGAAATGAAAAAAGGGCGCACCAACGGCACAAGCGTAGATGTCAGTGCCTTAAATACGCTTTTCACAACAGGCAGCCCTGCTTTAAATACAAGTTCAACTTCGTATTATGCAGCTTTGATTTCAGGTTCAAATGGCTATTTGGCAGAATTAGCAAAAGCAAGTGGCGGAACTTACACCTTAGGCGCACCTATGGGTGAAGGTGGCACGATGGGCGGCTATCTTTTTGACGAAAACGGCATCGAAATGGAGCAGTTGGTAGAAAAAGGACTTTTCGGTGCAGCTCTCTATTTCCAAGCAACCAAGACTTTTGAAGCAGCAACCCTAACGCCTGCCGATATAGATAAAATCGTGGCTCTTTTTGGTGCAAACCCCACTTTCCCCAATAGCAACAGCAGCAATGTAGAGCAGCCTGATGGCGTAATGGCAGGTTATGCCGCGCGTCGCGATAAAAATGACGGAAATGGTTTATATTCGCAGTTCAAAAACAACGCTATCAAATTGCAAGCCGCAGTAAAGGCAGGAAATGATTACAAAACCGAACAGACGGAGGCTTTAAATGCCCTTAAAACGACTTGGGAAAAAGCAAACGCCGCCACTATCATCAACTATTGCCATGCTACCTTGTCAAGATTGAGCGCGACAAACCCTTCTGAAAACGACATCGCAGCCGCTTTGCACGCTTATAGCGAAGGCGTTGGCTTCCTTCACGGTTGGAAAACAATTCCACAGGCGCACAGAATCATCACAGATGCCCAAATTGATGAAATTTTAGCTCTTTTCAATGCCCCTTCGGGTCAAGTGCCAACTTCATACAAATTCGCAACCGACCCTGTCAATGAACTTCCCAAAATTCAGCAAGCTATCGATAGATTGAAAGCCATTTATGCTTTTAGCAATCAAGACATCGAAGATTTCAAGAAAAATTGGGTCAGCGAACAAGGGCGTTAGTCCAAAAAAACCGTCGGCGAGGCTTCAAAAAACTTGTTTTTCAAACAAAAAACCCCTTTCAATCTAAATTCGGACAAGGCTTGCCTTGTCCCTACCTTATTGAAAAAAAACAAAAAACCTCGCCGACGGGCAACGCCCTCGGCGACGGTTTCAGTTTCAAAATCTTTCACTTATTTCATATCCTTTTTATGCTACAAAAAAAATACACGCTTTTCCATTTGCTTGCCCTTGCCTTTTTCCTTGTGGCTTGTGAGGGCGAACAAGGTGAAAAAAAGGCGGCTTTCGACCGCAAAAAGATGCTCGAAAACGTGGCAGACAATCTCATTTTGCCTGCCTACACCGATTTAGAAAATAGCCTTCGCACTTTGAAAAGCCAAACGACGGCTTTCGTAGAAAATCCTGATGCAGGCAGCCTAAGTGCCGTACAAAACGCTTGGGTGAGTGCCTACCAAAATTGGCAGTATGCCAACGCCTACAATTTTGGCGCAGCAGGCGAGGCAGGGCTAAAAAAGAGTTTGTTAGAAGAAATTGGTACTTTTCCTGTCAGCAAAACGAAAATAGAGGCGGCAGTGGCTTCGGGAGCTTACAATCTTTCGGATTTTAATAGAGATGCACGTGGCTTTTTGGCAGTAGAATATTTGGTTTTTGGCGAAAATTTTGGACAGGAAGGCAGTCAAACGCGCCTTTTGCAAAGTTTTGAAAATTCGGTGCGCCGCCAATATTTGTTGGATTTGGTAGAAAATATAAATGTGCAGGTTTCCACAGTCAAGACCGCTTGGCAGGGCAGTGCCAGAGAAGAATTTATCAACAACGACGGCACAGAGGCAGGCAGCAGTACCTCTTTGCTCTACAATGAATTTGTAAAAAGTTTTGAAGGCGTTAAAAATTTCAAATTAGGCTTGCCTATGGGAAAGCGTCCAGGGCAGGTGCAAACCGAACCCCAACTTTTTGAAGCCTATTACAGTGGCAAATCTTTGGAAATGATGCAAATGCACCTTCAAGCGATTGAAAATATTTGGCGTGGGAAGTCTAAAAATGGAACAGATGGCATCGGCTTCGAAGAGTACCTAAAAACGGTAGAAGGCGGAACAGATTTAGTACAAAGCACTGAAAATCAACTTATTAACATTACAGCAGCCCTCAATGCCGTACCGCAAAATGAGCCGCTTTCGGTCTTGGTAAATCAAAACAAGCAGCCTTTGGAAAATCTTTATACCGAACTGCAAAAACATACGCGCTTTTTCAAAAGCGATATGTCGTCCCTTTTGGGAATTGCTATTACGTATAGCAGCGGTGATGGCGATTAAATAAACGCTTTTTTATTTCAATCTAAATTCTGAAAAAAACCGTCGGCGAGGCTTTCAGCCGTCGACGAGGTTTCAAAAATTTATTTTTCAAATAAAAAAACCTCGCCGACGGGCAACGCCCTCGGCGACGGTTCAACCAAATGAAACTACATTTTCTACACCGTCCCCTTTGTGCCGCTCCCTTTATCACCTTTCGCTTTATTTTTGGGGCAATGATGATGTTTAGTGCGGTACGATTTTGGGCTTTGGGTTGGATAGAAACGCATCTGGCAGAGCCAAAATTTCACTTCAAATACTATGGTTTCGAGTGGGTGGAAGTGCTGCCGCTGCCCTATCTCTATGCCATTTATGCGATTATGATTGTGGCGGCGTTGGGTCTGATGTGGAACGTTGCCTATCGCCTAAGTGCGATTTTACTTTTCCTGACCTTCACCTACACCGAACTCATAGACCTGACTTATTATCTAAACCATTATTATTTTGTAAGTTTGGTTTGCTTTTTACTGATTTTTGTACCAAAACCAAAAAAAGAAGCACAAACGGGCGAGGAAACATTGCCTTTTTGGGCAATCTGGATTTTTCGCTTTCAAGTAGCCCTTGTCTATATCTATGCAGGAGTCGCCAAAATCAACTACGATTGGCTCATTTTAGCCCTGCCGCTCAAAATTTGGCTACCTGCCAACGACAAACTGCCACTTATTGGTTATTTTTTGAAACAAACCTATACCGCTTATTTTTTCGCTTGGGCAGGTATGCTTTACGATTGTTTGGTGGTCTTTTTTCTCTATTGGAAAAAAACGCGCCTTTGGGCTTATGCTACCGTCATTTTTTTTCATACCCTCACAGGGCTAATGTTTCAAATTGGCGTTTTTCCTTTGGTGATGATGGGCGCAACTTTGATATTTTTTTCCGACGCTTGGCATTTGAAATGGCAAAAAAAGGCAAAACAGCTTTTTAAAGGCAAGTTTATTTCTGAACCCCCACCCTGCCCTCCCCCCATAGGGGAGGGTTCGAAAATAAAATCATTTTTTTCGCATAAATGCGAAAAGAATGATACGAAATTAGAGCCCCTCCCTTTGGGGGAGGGGTTTGGGGTGGGGTGCATTTTTCGCCCTATTTTCAATTTAGGTCTAATTTTATACCTTACCTTTCAAGTGTTATTTCCTTGGCGTTATTTGCTTTATGATGGAAACCTTTTTTGGACAGAAGAAGGCTATCGCTTCTCTTGGCGCGTCATGCTCATGGAAAAGGCAGGAACGGCAACCTTTTATGTAAAGGACAGTGCCACAGGGCGCGAGGGCGAAGTGGTCAATAGCGAATTTTTAAATAGTCATCAAGAAAAGCAGATGGCAATGCAGCCTGATATGATTTTGCAGTTTGCACATTTTTTAAAAGCGCATTACGAAAAAAAAGGTGTAACTTTGCCCAAAGTTCGCGCAGAGGTCTATGTAACACTCAACGCCCGCCCCAGCAGATTGCTTATAGACCCCGATTTGGATTTAGTCCAAATAAAAGACTCTTTCGCACCCAAAAAATGGATACTTTCTGATAAGCAAGGTTCTCGAAAATGAAATATCAAATTGGTCATTCTTTCTTTTTAAAGATAGCAATTAGTTGTTATCTTCTCTTTCTTTTATTGGCTTGGGGGCAGAAAGCGCGAAGCCAGCAAAATACGGCAGCAGCACCCGACCGCTCTGCCTTCGCACCCAAAAGCAAAGGGGCAACCCTACAAGGTAGCGTCTTAGATGCTGATAATGAACCACTTATCGGAGCAACGGTTTTAATAAAAAACACTTCCTTCAAACAAATTACGGATACAAAAGGCAACTTTTTTTTTAAAGACCTGCCACAAGGCGATTACACCCTCTTGGCGTTTGCTTTTGGAAAGGCTACCCAAGAGCGCGATTTTTCAATCACCGCTCCCAATCAGCAGCTCACCCTTGCACTGACGCTCACCGATTTGGCGCAAAATTTAGACGCTGTCGAGATTCAGGAGCAGCGCGAGGCTACCTTTGGCATTACACAATTAAAGGCAATAGAAAATTTTGGCATCTATGAGGGCAAAAAAACCGAAGTGGTAGTTTTGGAAGACTTAAATGGCAATTTTGCTACCAATAATCCTCGACAAGTTTATGCAAAAGTTACAGGGCTTAACATTTGGGAAAGCGACGGCGCAGGGCTGCAACTTGGCATTGGCGGACGCGGTTTGAGTCCGAATCGAACTTCTAATTTTAATGTGCGCCAAAATGGATACGACATCTCTGCCGATGCCTTGGGCTACCCCGAAAGCTACTACACGCCGCCCATCGAGGCTTTGGAGCGCATCGAGGTCATTCGCGGTGCAGCAAGTTTGCAGTATGGTACGCAATTTGGCGGTTTGGTCAATTTTAGGTTTAAAAGAGGCAATGAAAATAAAAAAGTAGAACTTATTTCGCGCCAAAGTATTGGCTCTTGGGGCTTTTTCAATTCCTTCAATAGCTTGGGCGGCACAGTGGCAAAGGGAAAACTCAACTATTACACCTACGCACAGTACAAGAGAGGCAACGGATATAGAGAAAATTCTGAATTTGAATACTATAATTTTTATGGAAGTTTTGACTTTCAGGCTACCGAAAAACTCAATCTCAAATTAGACCTAACCAAGATGCACTATTTGGCACAGCAGGCAGGCGGGCTAACGGATAGAATGTTTGCCGACAATCCCCGACAGTCTATTCGAGCGCGAAATTGGTTTTTGGTAGATTGGAATTTGGTAGGTTTGGAGGCGAGCTATCTTTTTTCGCCGCAAACGCAAATCAATATCCGCTCTTTTGGCTTGATAGCCAAACGGTTAGCCTTGGGAAATTTGGAGCGCATCAATGTAGCAGACTTTGGCGAAAACAGAACCTTAATCGAGGGCGGCTTTCAGAATGTAGGAACGGAATTGCGCTTGCTGCACCGCTATCAAATTGGCAAACAGACACACGCCTTTTTGGTAGGCACGCGCCTTTATAGTGGCACTACTTCGGCAAGGCAAGGCGAAGGTTCGGCAGGCAGTGATGCAAATTTCACTTTTTTAAATCCTAATAACGTAGAAAATTCGGATTATCTTTTTCCTAATAAAAATCGTGTAGTTTTTGTAGAAAATATATTCAATCTTTCTACAAAATTGAGCCTAACTCCCGGTTTGCGCTTCGAAAATATTCAAACCTTTTCGGAAGGCTATTTCAAGCAGCGTGTTTTTGATGCAGCAGGTAATGTAATTGTAGAAAATAGAGTAGATGAAAATTTGAATAGAAAGCGAAGTTTTGTTTTGGCAGGTTTGGGACTTAGCTACAAAAAAACAGAGCAGGTAGAATTTTACGCCAACTTTTCGCAAAATTATCGCGCCATCAATTTTTCCGACCTGCGTATCGTCAATCCCAACTTTGTGATAGACCCCAACATACAAGACGAAAAGGGCTATACCGCTGATTTGGGTTGTAGGGGCAATTTTAAAGATGTTTTTGTGCTCGAAACGACGCTTTTCTATTTGGCATATCGCGACAAAATTGGGCAAGTTTTGAGAGCCGACCAACCACCACTATACAATGACTACCGCTTTCGCGGCAATATTTCAGATGCGCGAAATATCGGACTCGAAACCTTTGCCGAAGTGGATATTTTAAAACTTAGACGCAAAAGACCTAAAAAATCGGCTGACTTAAACCAAAATTCGCCTCAAAATACGCAAGAAAAATTAGAAAACACTGCGCCCAAAGATAGCAAATGGACGTTTTTTGTCAATTTTTCTCTGGTAGATGCGCGTTATATCAATACCCAAGACGCTACTATTGCCAATAAAAAAGTGGAAATGGTTGCGCCCCTGATGTTGCGCACAGGCACGACGTGGAAATACAAAAGTTGGTCGAATTCGTTGCAATTTTCCCATACAGGCGAACATTTTTCAGACGCAACCAACGCAAGACGCACCGCCACAGCCGTAGAAGGCGTGATTGCAGCCTATCAAGTTTGGGACATTTCGAGTAGCTACACTTGGAAATGGCTCACCATAGAGGGAAGCCTCAATAACATTTTCAACCAATCCTACTTCACACGACGCGCCGAAGGCTATCCCGGACCGGGCATTATTCCTGCCGACGGACGCGGATTTTTCCTAACTTTGCAAGGGCGTTTTTAAAAAGTTGTGCTTCCCATTCGTCTTATTTCGTTTTCTTTCGCTTTACTTATTTTTATTTATTTTTATTTCATCTTGTTTTGAAAGATAAAGTTGTCATCATTACAGGCGCAACTTCGGGCATAGGCAAGGCTTGTGCCGAAGTTTTTGGTAAGCATGGCTCGAAAGTAGTCATCACAGGGCGCAAAAAAGAAGCCTTAGACACGGCAAAAGCCGATTTGCAGGCGTTGGGCATCGAAGTTTTGGCACTGCAAGCCGATGTAAGCAAAGAATCTGATAATAAATACCTTGTATCAGAAACGCTTAAAAAATTTGGTAAAATAGATGTACTTATCAACAATGCAGGGATTTCGATGCGTGCCTTATTCGAGGATTTAGACCTAAAAGTCATGCATCAGGTCATGGACATCAATTTTTATGGTGCAGTCTATGCGACCAAATACGCCCTGCCGCATCTTATCGCAAGCAAAGGCTCGGTAGTGGGCGTTTCCTCCATTGCAGGTTTTAGGGGGCTGCCTGCGCGAGCGGGCTATTCGGCTTCGAAATTTGCCCTACAAGGTTTTTTGGAAGTATTGCGAACAGAGATGCTGCCCAAAGGCGTGCATGTTCTGACGGCTGCCCCAGGTTTTACGGCTTCCAACATTCGCGTTACGGCACTTACCAAAGATGGCACTGCCCAAGCCGAATCGCCACGCGATGAGCAAAAAATGATGAGCGCGGAAGAATGTGCAAGCCATATCTACAAAGCCGTTGTCAAGCGTAAAAAGTTTTTAATCCTAACTACACAGGGGAAACTCACCGTCTTGCTCAACAAACTTTTTCCCTCTTTTATGGATAAAATCGTCTATAAGGCAATGGCAAAAGAACCCGATTCGCCACTGCCACCGCTTTGATGCAGTACCGTAAAAGTCAGTTCTGTTAAGTTCGCCCCACCGTAGCGCGAAGCTCCAGCTTCGCGCGTCTGAACAAATTGTTTTTTGCGCTATTTCTTCTTCGGAATTCGAAAAGTATAGCTACTTACGCCTTTGGGTAGTTTGAAATCATACTTATTATGATTGATGGAAATAGCAGGATTGTATTGGCGAAAAGTATTGTAGCTTATGCCTTGTGCGTGTGCAAAATCGGGAACACTCTCCAAATCCTGCGTAACGCTAATTTCGTCGTATTCCAAAGGGCTATAATAGTCGTACTTTTCTATACAATAACCGTAATCTTTCGGATTTTCTAAAATGATTTTAAGTGCTAAAATTCGAAAAATATAACGACCAGTTTCTGTATTTAAAAACAAATCGTAATACGATTTTTCTTTTTGCATGCGCAAGGCACGCTCTACGCCAAAAGCACCGCGATTGTAGCCTGCGGCAGCCAAAGTCCAGCTTCCCAACTTATTTTTGCTTTCGGTCAGAAAGGTAGCGGCAGCGGCGGCGGCTAAAAAAGGGTCTTGTCGCTCGTCTATGTGGTCATTGACGATAAGCCCGTAAGATTGGGCGGTGCTTTCCAAAAATTGCCACATGCCTACTGCATCTTTTCCCGATTGGGCAAAGTTTTCTAAGTGGCTTTCCGCAACGGCTAAATAGAAAAAGTCTTTCGGCACTTGTTTTTTTTCTAAAATCTCCTCGATGCCCTTTCGCCACCTTCCAGAGCGTTTGAGTAGCAGCAGGGTAGTGGCATGCGAATAAGTGTAGTGCAGCAGTTCGCGCTCCAAACGCTCGGCAACGTCAGGGTTGTCCAAAGGCACAGGCTCACCTGCAAAGGTCAGACTTTTAGGCAGCGGCACAGGCAGGACGGTTTGGATGTCGGAAACTTTTTGAGCCTTACAACTACTTGAAAGTAAGGCACTTAGCAGTAAGAGCAGAAAAAGCGGCAAAGGCGATAGGGCGCGTAAGTTATTATTTTTATCGTACATTTTAGTTTGATTTTTGTTGGGTTTAATTTTATGAGGCTTAATTTTACCTATAAAAAAACCTTCGTACTAAGCAAACGCCCGAAAAGGGCGTTAGGCAGACGAAGGTAGCTATTTTTTTTGGAAAACGGCAGGACAAACTTTCGTCTGTCTTACTTTTTTAAGAGTGGCTCAAAAGATTTCCAATTTTTTCCGATTAAAAAGCCAAATAAAACAAAAAGCACCACAGAAACTTCAACATTGCGCGTATCTATGAGCAAGTGAAAAAGAAGGATACTCACCACAATAGGCGCGAGCAGCGTCAGAGCCAACACCACATAGCGATTTGAGAGCAAAAGCAAGCCCCCGACAATTTCTAACCCCTTGACCACATATAAAAATTTGGACTCTACCAAAATTTTCATAAAGGGGTGAAACTCTGGAACAGGAATGAGCAGCAAAAAACCATTCAGACCAAAAACAAAAAAGACAAGCCCTATCAGCAGGCGAACCACCAAATAAAAATAGTGCATACAAAAGAGAAATAAGTGTGCAGAAAAATTTTAAAACCATTTAAAACCGAGTTTCTAAACGGTTCAATGAGTAGGAATGGAGAAAGGAAACTTACGGCGACGAAGCGTTTTTTTGTACCTGCCTCTAAATGAACCATATTCCGTTTTAGGTTGATGTTTTAAGTTGATGTTTTAAGTTGATGTTTTAAGTTGATGTTTTAAGTTGATGTTTTAAGTTGATGTTTTAAGTTGATGTTTTAAGTTG
>NZ_AUGI01000036.1 GCF_000422585.1 Hugenholtzia roseola DSM 9546 | reverse complement strand
TTGTAACTCGCTGATTATCAAGGAATTGTACATGTTAGAAAAATAAAAGCGTAAAACAACGCAAAGATAACAAAATTCCGTTCATAAACTCTATTGAAAAAATGTTATTTTTCATTACGCAAGTCTTCTATTTGTTCAATAGTTAAGCCTGTTGCTTTTTCTATAAAAATATTATCAGAATCTAATAAAATCAAGTTTTTCGCAATTTCAATCGCTTTTTCTTGTTTAGCCCTCCATTCTGCCTCAACTTTCAAAGAAAGTGCTTCGCTTGCCTTTACGTGTAAATAATCCAAATAGCGATTGTAGCCATAAGTTTGTTCTTGATTCAGACGCATAACATCTAAAACTTCTTTTGCTTCTGCCAAACCTTTTGCCTTAAAATTATCTTTTACTTCACTATTTTTTAGAAAATATACCCATTCGTCCAAAGTATCTTTGGCTACATCATTGAATTGATTTACTTTGATAATGTAATATTCGGGGAAAATATCCGATATATTTTGTTTGGTAAAAGTTTCTTTTTGTTTATTTGAAAGTTGTAAAAGGTCGTGTTCGTGCAGACCCTGAAAATTAGTTGTCCCTTTATAGACATAATCTTTACCTTGTCCTAAATCAAAATAAACGATATTGACAGAAATTACTTTTTTGATTTCGGAATAAGACTGCCCCAAACTCAAATTTTCCGTTAGAGCTTTTGAAGCCCCATACGCCATGCGATGGAAATAATCGATTTCGTAAGTATTTTGAATCTCTACGATAACAAGCTCATTTTTAGCGTTTTGCACCAAAATATCGACGCGATTGTACTTATCTTGTTCGGTTTCCTGATTGCCCTCGCTTTCCAAAATCTTTTGAATTTTGATGTCTTCAAAAAGAAGTTCGGATAGGAAACCTTCCAACACAACAAAGTTAGCCTTGTTGCGAAGGAGTTTTTTCACTGCCCAATCGAAGCGGATTAGTCTTTTGCTCATGGTTTTCTGTTTTTCACAAAGATACGAAAAAAAGAAAAAGCAAGTTCCAAAAGTGGGAGCTTGCTTTTTATTTTCAAAAGCATCTGTCTGCTCGTCAGCCCCATCTTTTTCTAAACTGATGTTGTGTGCTGTTATTTTATGCATTTCCTGTCATTAATTTCGCTATTCGTTCACAGTTATTTATTCCCATTTTATTTAGGATATTACGGATTCTATTTTCAAAATTATTTTGTCCAGTTCTAATTTTTAATATTTCTTTCTTCAGTTCTTCTTCAGAAAATTGAAGTTTTATTTTTATATCTTTAAAATCTTCAAAATTTAATTCTGTATAATCAGAAAATCCAACACAACCTTTTTCCTTTTTGTAAAATAACCAAGGGTGTCCAACCCATAATTGATGCCAAGTGTTTGATTTATTCTCAAAAATATTTTCCCATTCGTTGAGATTACCTATGTCTCCGCAGCAGGTTGGTTCGATTATTAAAATTTCATTTTCAATGATTGATATACCACCTTTTATTCTACTAACTTGTTCTTCAAAATCATCTAATTCAACTTCTTTCAATTCATTTTTAATAATTTCTTCAAGTTCTCTATCATTAATTGTTTCAATATCCACCAAATAAGAACTTTTTTTGATTGCTTTTAAATTTTCTATATTTTTATCTAAAATACACCTTAACCAAAACTCATTCCATTCGTCAGGCAGTTCAGATGAACTGCCATTAGGAAATTCATACTCTTTTTCAGAATAGTTATACGGGCTAAGTTCTATTGTATTTATTAGTTTCAATTTACGATAGTTTTTTATAATATCACACAACATGCAGTTACACGCAATTCCTTGCGCTTTTTCAAAATTTTTTCGTATCCAAAAGGCTTTGTCCCCTTCGATAATAAGATTCACAGAAGCAACTTTCAAAGCCCAATCCCTTGTACGTTTTTATCCGTCGCAAGTTACACCTTTTCCCCAAAGGGTGCAAGTTTTTTTGACTTTTTTGTAATTAAAATTTGTAAAAGCCTTTCAAACCTATAAGATTTTTAAAATCTTATAGGTTTTATGTTTTAATAAACTACCATTCGTAGTTGCGCGTCGGAATGTTCCAACGTAGGGCAAATTGACTGATGGCGGCATTGCTGGTAAAACGCGCTAAGTCCGATTCAGAGCGTCTTATCGTTTGCTCGAAGTCTATAAAAAGGTTGTGGCGCAGTTGGTAAGAAGCCGAAAGACGCAAAAATAGAAGGTTTGTCGCCTGCCCTTGTCCAATGCTGTTGTTGTATTCGTTGGTAAGTTGTATGGTAGAATTGTCTAAAAGTAAATTACTACCCCAATTTTCGCCTGCACCGTCTTTTCCTTGCACAATATAAAAAGCCCTGCCCGTAATTTGCAGGCGAGCAAGCGGCTGATAGCGTACAATGCCTATTATTTCCCTAAAATTCGCGCCCAAAGGGTGTGCCAAAGGTTGGCGATAATGCACATAATTAGACAAATTCAAGACATCAAAGTGAGTGTAGGTATAGGGGCGCACCCAGTTAATTTCGGCTTGCAGGTCGAGGTTTGAAATTTTGAAGGCATCAACGTATTTAGCCCCAATTTGTACGGCTTGCTTGTTTGCCCACCAGCCCGTATCTCCGAAAACCTCATCTAAGACAAACTCATCTAAGACCAGTTGCCCATATAATTGCATGTTTTTTACAAAATTCCATTTGAAATCTAAACCTAAAAAGGCGTTATCCGAACTGCCCAACCCCTGCTCTACAAAGCGATAGAAAATGAACGGATTGAGATAACCCAACTCCAAAGTAGAACCATTGGATTGGTCGCGCCTGCCATAGACAATACTTTCAAAGATGCCAATGTTTAAATTTTTGGTCAGATTCAAACTAAGATGGTGCAGCGCAAAGAATTTTTTGGGATATAAAGAGCTTGCTCGCAATACATCGGCATTCATCTGACTGAAAATGTTGGTGTATTTGAGTCGCCAAAATTGGGTCTGTAACTTCAAAAATAAATGCGGCGCGGCAAAATCAGAAAGCAAGAGCGAGCGGTAGCCATTTCCGATAAATACCTTGTCGTGTCCGAACTGCACCTCTACAAAGGGCGAGGCTTTGAATTGGATATAGCCTTGTGCGCGAAGGAAATCTACGCCATTTTCATTGAAACGCTTGGCAAAACCTTCATTGGGGACAACCATATTATCGACGGCAAGTAGGCTCAAAGAATCCACTACTTGCTTGACGTATGCAGGAAAAACCGCCTGCGTTTCCGCCAAATAAGTGTAAAAACCTAACCTGCGCCCCAAAGTACCATAGACGACTGCGCCGCGCGTATTGATAGAATTTAGATAATCTTGTGTATTATCTCTGCCGATTCCTACGTGCAGAACGGGATTGACGTGTAGGTCGAAATCGTACCTTCCTTTTTCCAACCTTTGTGCATAGTGTTCGTTTCGGACAGCAAAAAAATCGTTCTGATGCTTGTAAAAATGTTTTAAAATTGCTTTTTTGCTGCGGGAGGTAGAATCGCCTACCTTAGACCAACTTCGGTTGTCGATTGCCAAATACTGCAAATTAAAGCGGTCGGCAGCCGAAAAATTGTCCTGCGAAGCCTGCTGGCTCGAATCGCGCTGCCCCATTTTTAGGTAGAGGCTATCGACAAAAATACCTATCGCCTCACGGCTATAAGGTTTGACTGCGCCAAAATGCACAGGGCTAAAATTGCGTTGCCTGATTTCATAACGCTCTATAAGCCACTGATAATCGGCATTATACATCGGGTTTGTAGATTGTCCGTAAAGGGCAGAGCTAAGGGGGGCGGAAAACAACAAGGCGGCACTTCCAAGCAAAGCCCAAAGCAGGGAGCGGAAAACGACGAAAAAGTTTGGCTGCATCATATCAAGATTCTTAAAAAAAGGTCTATTGCCACAAATGTACCTTAATTTTTAATAGGTGCAAAAAAAAGCCGCGATTTGTGTGAGGAGCTTTTTGTTCAAATTTGTTGTTTTCACTACCTTCATTTCTTAGGCTCTGAAACTACTCCCAACATTTGCCAAACATTCCTACCCTACAAAAGATTTTATGCGCAAAGAAGGCTGCAAAAAGCAGAAAACGAATAAAAATTGTATCTTTGTATCCTCAATACGCATTTTCACCCTTAGCGCATTCTCCCGAATGAAAATCAATCTCCATACGCACAAAACTACTTTCGAAGCACGCCATAACGGTATTGAAGTGGCTGAAAATCAGGCACTTTTAGCTGCCATTGGCGCAAGTTCCATCGAGCAGCTTATCGCTGAAACTATTCCTGCCGATATTCGCCTGCAAAAGCCGCTGGATTTGCCCGCTCCGCTTTCAGAAATTGAATTTTTAGACGACCTCAAACAGATTGCCGCCCAAAATCAGGTCTTCCGTTCCTTTATTGGCATGGGATATTACGAAACCCTGACCCCGACAGTGGTGTTGCGCAATATCATGGAAAACCCCGGTTGGTACACTGCCTACACGCCCTATCAGGCAGAAATTGCACAGGGACGCTTGGAGATGTTAATTAACTTTCAGACCCTTATCACCGACTTGACAGGTTTGCCTATCGCCAATGCTTCCCTTTTAGACGAAGGCACAGCGGCGGCAGAGGCGTTGCGCCTTTTGCAGGTAACCGTTCCGAAAGAAAAGAAAAATGCAAACCAGTTTTTTGTGTCGGAAAAGTGCCACCCCCAAACGATAGCCGTTTTGAAGAATCGGGCAGAGCCTTTGGGAATAGAATTGCTTATCGGCGATTGGAAAAAAGTAGATTTGACCAATGCCAACCTTTTTGGGGCAATCTTACAATATCCCGACACAGAAGGAAAGGTAGATAATTTCACCGATTTTATCGCCGCCGCCAATGAAAACAAGGTACGTGTAGCCCTTGCCACTGACCTTTTAGCCTTAGCACTTTTGCCTTCGGCAGGCACTTTGGGTGCAGATGTAGCCTTCGGTTCGGCGCAGCGTCTGGGTGTGCCTATGGGCTATGGCGGTCCTCATGCCGCATTTTTTGCTACCAAAGATGAGTACAAACGCCAAATTGCAGGTAGAATTATTGGCATTTCGAAAGATGCACAAGGCAATTTTGCCTATCGCATGGCACTACAAACGCGCGAGCAGCACATCAAGCGCGAAAAGGCAACTTCTAATATCTGCACCGCGCAGGTGCTTTTGGCTGTAATGGCAGCCGCCTATGGTGTGTATCATGGGGCAGAGGGGATTCGCCAAATTGCAGAGCGTCTGCATGGTTTTGCCAAACTTACCCAAATCGGCTTGGAAAAATTAGATTTAGAAAAGTTTGGTATGAAAGTTTTGCACCAAAATTATTTCGATACCCTCACCCTTCATAATACCGACCTTGCCTTGCAAGCCAAAGTGAGAGAGGCGGCTGAGGCGGCACAATTCAATTTCCGTTATTACGAAAATGGAAATATCGGCATTGCTTTTGGCGAAAGAGCAACCGTAGGCGATTTGCAGACTATTTTCGACATCTTCAAAACGGCTACCCAATCCGCTACCACTTTTGATTTGGCGCAGGCAGCCCAAAATGTAGAAATTGCGCCACAAAGAGCCGTAGATTATCTGCAACACCCTGTCTTTAAAAACCATCGTACCGAACATGAAATGTTGCGCTATTTGAAGCGTTTGGAAAATAAAGACCTTTCTATGGTTCATTCGATGATTTCTTTGGGCAGTTGTACGATGAAACTCAACGCGACGACGGAAATGATACCCGTTACATGGCGTGAGTTTGGTGGCATGCACCCTTTCGCACCCTTAGAACAGGCAAAAGGCTACCAGATTATTCTACAAAACTTAGAAAAATGGCTCTGTCAAGCGACAGGTTTTGATGCCGTTTCTTTGCAGCCCAATTCGGGAGCGCAGGGCGAGTATGCAGGTCTGATGACCATTCGCGCCTATCATATCGCAAGGGGCGATTCGCACCGAAACATTGCCCTGATTCCTACCTCTGCCCATGGCACAAACCCCGCCAGTGCAGTGATGGCAGGCATGGAGGTTGTTTTGGTCAAATGCGACGACAACGGCAATATTGATGTAGCCGATTTGCGCCAAAAGGCTGAAAAATACAAAGATACCTTAGCAGCCCTGATGGTTACGTATCCTTCTACGCATGGCGTTTTCGAGGAGGCGATTCGCGAAATTTGTCAGACGATACATGATTTTGGCGGCAGAGTCTATATGGACGGCGCGAATATGAACGCCCAAGTAGGCTTGACAAGTCCTGCCAATATTGGTGCAGATGTGTGCCACTTGAATTTGCACAAAACGTTTTGTATTCCGCATGGGGGCGGCGGTCCGGGCATGGGACCTATCGGCGTTGTCAAAGACCTTGCGCCTTATCTGCCTTCTCACCCTATCATTGGCACAGGCGGCGAAGCAGGCATAGACCCTGTGTCGGCTGCGCCTTATGGCTCGGCTTCTATTTTGCTTATCTCTTATGCCTATATTGCTATGATGGGCGGCGAGGGTTTGAAACGTGCCACCGAACGCGCCATTCTCAATGCCAATTATCTCAAAAACAAACTAGAAGGACACTATCCTGTTCTTTATGTGGGCAAAAATGGCAGATGCGCACACGAATTTATTTTGGATTGTAGAAACTTCAAAAAAACTGCCGATATTGAAGTAACTGACATCGCCAAACGCTTAATGGATTACGGCTTTCATGCCCCAACGGTATCTTTCCCTGTGGCAGGAACGCTGATGATTGAGCCTACCGAAAGCGAAACACAGGCAGAATTAGACCGTTTTGCCGAAGCCCTGATTGCCATTCGTTTGGAGATTGCTGAAATAGAACAAGGCAAGGCAGACGCACAAAACAATGTCTTGAAAAATTCGCCTCATACGGCGGCTCTCCTATTGGCAGACGAGTGGCACTACCCTTATAGCCGTCAGAAAGCGGCTTATCCTTTGGAATGGGTACGCGAGCGCAAGTTCTGGGTCAGTGTAAGCCGTATCGATAATGCCTATGGTGATAGAAATTTGATATGCAGCTGTTTGCCTTTGGAGGCTTATGCCGAAGAAGCGAATTAAGAATTTTAATCTATATCTGCCTTGCAGGGTCGTTCCTACCTTGCAAGGCTTTCATCTTTAACATAAAAAATATGGAAAAAGTAATCGTAAAAAACTTTCGTGCCATCAAGGAAGCGGAAATAGAACTAAAAAAAATCACGATTTTAATAGGCGAGCAGGCGACTGGAAAAAGTACCCTTGCCAAAGTTGTGCATTTCTTTAAGACCCTAAAAGAAGAACTATTTAAAGCTGCCCTTTCACAAAAGGAGCTTTACAACGAGCTTAATATCAGAACCTTTCAGCTGATTGCGCGAAGAAAGTTCTACGACCTTTTCGGCTCTACCCTGCATTTAGACGACTTCTTTATTTCGTATCATTTCAACGAAGAGTCGTCTATGACACTTTCGCTTTTCCCCGATAAGCGATTGCGCGTAGAATTTAGCGAAGGCATGGATATTAGCCGCTTGGTAGAGGAGGCGCATCATCTCAAACGTTTTCTTATCAAAGAAAATGCGGTCTTTAATCGTTACGACAAGTGGCAACTTGAACAGGAGAAAGAAAAGCACCTCAATAGCCTTTCGCTTGTCCTCAATGCGGTTTTTCACAACAACCAAAACGATTTCTTATACCTATTGCCCAATAGGGGAGCTACCGTTGCCTATGCAGCCCTTTTCGAAAAATACCTTTTTGAAAGCCTGCAAGCCGCTTTTCGCCCTAACCAGCAAACGGCATTTCGTCAGAAAGTCTTTGCTACCGACGAGGCTTTGATGCTCGATTTTGTTCGAAAGGTAGAAATCATCAGGGGCATTTTCTATAAATATGGAGGCAGCTTTGAAAGCCTACTTCAAAATTTCTTTACCAATAAAAAAGACTACCTTTATATTCTACTTTCAAAGATAAATGAAATCTTGAAAGGGCGTTATGTCTTAGATAATTTTGGTGAGAAGATATTTTATGACGAAGAAAAGTACATAACCCTTTCCGACGCTTCTTTGGGGCAGCAAGAGGTTATCAGACTTTTACAAGATTTTCTTGTATCGGTATTAGAAGATAGCAGTGTTTTCAGAGTTTTGGAAAAACCCGAAGCAGGGCTTTCTCCTAATGAGCAACAGCAACTTATTGAGGCTCTTATTTTCACTGCAAACCACAATCCCGACAATCAATTTCTTATCACAACGCACAGCCCCTATATCTTGCATGCCTTCAACAACGCCATGTTTGCACAAAAAATGGCGCAACAGGTAGCACAAGATGAGGCTTCTCTATATGCCATAGATGCGATTGTTTCGGAAAGTTTCTGGCTAAACCCCAACGAGGTAGCCGTCTATGCGCTGCAAAGCGACCAAAGCCCCATCGAGAGTCTTATCAACGGTGAAACAGGATTGATTGCCCGCAATTACCTCGATTCTACCTTAGATAAATTAGCACAAGATTTTCACGACTTGAATTTGATTTTCCAAAAATAAAAATGAGCCTCCTGCCTGCTCAAAAGACAAACGAAGGTGCGTCTTTTGGGCAGGGCGAGGTTTCAAAAATGGTTGGGGTTCTTTCAAACAACTTTTTCCTTTCCTTAGTTCTTTTTTAAGCTCTTTTTTGTATGATGTCTAATTTTTGCAAAAAAATAAACCTAAATGTACTTATTTTTATAGGTACTTTGTTCGTTGGTCTTATTCTTCAAAAAGACGCACAAGGGCAGCATTTGGTATCGCCCCTTCAAATGCTAAATCCCGATTCTACGTACCACCTTGCCAAAAACCTGCATTTTTTCCCTTCCCCTGATGGCAAAGAAAAGATAGAACAAGTATCGGATTCGGCTTTTTTCGCTGCCAATTTTGGTGATACACTAATTTTAGAAGAAAAGCATCAATACATTTGGCTTTATTTTGAAGTAGAAAACCTAACTCCTCAAAGGCGTTGGTATTTGCAGGCAGACCAATACAAAGCCTTTTTGTATCAACAAATAGCCCCCCAAAAGTGGAAAGAGCAGATTTTTGGTTTCAATACCACTTGGGAAGAGGCAGCTAATATTTTTAGCAAATATGACTTACCTTTGGTTTTAGAGAAGGGGAAAAATGCTTTTTTTCTGAAAGCAGAAATAGAAAATTGTGGTTGTAGTTTTGACTTTCATCAGCGGCGAGCAAGGGCGTTTTTCATCGAGGCTGAACCTAAAATACTTAGTTTTTATGCAAAACAATATCTATTTGAAATATTTGTATTATCGGGAATTTTATTTCTTCTTATTTATAATTTTTTTATTGGCATTTATACACGCAGCCTCACCTACATTTTTTATACACTGACGACGGTAGGTTTTTGGTTTTATATATTGATAGGGTCTAATTTATTTAGAAATTCTTACTTAAACTGGTTTGATTATAAAAATATTTTAATATACCTCATGAATATTTCTGTGAGTTGTGCCGCGATTTTCTTTATTTTATTCGCGCTTTCATTTTTTCGCTTCAAAGGAAATCGCATCTTAATTAGGACATTTTATGTAAGTATCATACTTTTATTAGTGATTGTTTTTTATTTTTTATTTATTACTGTTTTTAAAAAAAGTTATTCATTTCATAATAATATAGTTATCGTATCTAACTATATGTACGTCTTTTTGGTAGTGGCGATGCTTCTTTTTTCATTTCTCAAATGGCGTGAAAAAGCGGCAGCAGCGCGTATTTTCTTCCTAAGCAATTTTATCCCTTGGCTTTTGATGGGATACTATGCCTTTTTGGTAATACTTTCAGTTCAAATAACGAGTCAGATACTAAATTATTTGTATGCGGCGGTGAGTTTGCAGGTCTTGTTTTTCTCTATTGCCTTAGCGCAGCGTTTTAATTTAATCAAGAAACAGGTAGCAGAAAAGCAGTTGGAAAAGGAGCAGCTCGAACGCCAAAAAGCCTTAGAGATGCAGAATTTAATCGCCCAGAAAAATGCGGAATTGGAGCAAAAGGTAGTCATTCGTACAAAAGAAATTGTTTCTAAAAATGAGGAATTAAATCAAATAATAGAAGAATTAGACGTAACAAATGAAAAGTTGCAGGAGGCTTTTGGCAGTTTGGAAACACAACATTTGCAAATAACGGATAGTATTCGTTATGCCCTTACGATTCAGGAGGCAGTTTTGCCCAAAGCGCAGGTTATTAGCCAAAGTTTGCCACAAAATGCCATTCTCTTTCTGCCTCGCAATGTTGTCAGTGGCGATTTTTATTGGTTTGCAGACTTAGGAGGGAGGCGCACTTTGTTGGGCGTTTTCGACTGCACAGGGCATGGCGTGCCGGGTGCTTTTATGAGCTTAATTAGTATTCAAATTTTGAATGAAATCGTTTTCGTCAAAAAAATCAATGAGCCTGCCGCCATCTTAGCAGCCTTGCAAACTGCCATTTATGATAGATTGCGACAGGAAGAAACCCAAAACAAAGACGGTCTGGACGCTGCCTTGCTTCTTATCGACCAAGTGGAAAAAGAAGTGCTTTTTGCAGGGGCAAAAAATCCGCTTTATTATTTGGCACACTCAAAAAAGGAAATACAGGAGGAAATACAAGAGGAAATCATGGAAATCAAGGGCGACAATATCTTTATCGGTGGCGAAAGTGCGCAAACGGCTTCTTTTACACAACACAAACTTTCCTTTGCCCAAAACAAACACACCTTTTTTATTGCCTCTGACGGCTACCAAGACCAATTTGGTGGGGAGGCTGCCAAAAAAATGATGAAAAAAGGTTTTAAAAACAACCTAAAAGCGGCTGCTAAGTTGCCCATTCACGAAGTAGATAAATTTTTATACCAAAGATTTCAAGCATGGAAAAAAGACGAGGAACAGACTGATGACGTTTTAGTCATTGCCTTGCGTCTTGGGTAGGGATATGAAATTCTGAAAATTAAACTCTAAAAGTTAGATTCAAATGCAGGGACAAGGCATTGCCTTTTCTGCATAGTAAAATTGAAAAACATGGTTTGCGCCTTCGCACATAGTTCGGACAACGCACCGCACTGTCCGAACTATATTTGGGTGATTTTTAAGAAAAACAAAATAAAAGTTTTAAATTGTACCAAAATTACACCAAAATTGTACTAATACCTTAATAAGCCCCAATTTCTTCTGCCAAGCCTTTCCACTCTGTCGAGTAGCGAAGGGGCTGAATCTCCACTCTGCCGCTACCTACGGGATTGCCTACGATATAGTTGAGTGCCGTTTGTAGTGAGCCTTCTTCTAAGTCGTTGAAATTGCGTGTGTAGTCGTCGGGGGCAGGAATATCTACTTCTATACCCTCGAAATAATCGGCTACGCCTACGGCATTGACTACCCGAAAGGCAATCGGCAGCACCACATGGGTCTGACCAATGCGCCAGCCATACGAGCCTACGGGTTTGCCATAAGTCTTTGTTCCAACGACTTTGACTTCCATATAAGGGCGCAAACCATTGATGATAGTTTCACTTGCCGAAGCAGTGCCTCCTGCGGTAATAATCGCTACCTTGTTCAAATTCAAGCTATTAGGGGTGCTTTCAAAGCGATAGATGCTATTTTGGTCTTGTTTTTTATCGTTATGGTCGATGGTCATAAAGACTTGTCCGTTTGCGTTGGGGGGGGCAATAAGCTGGACAAGCTGTTGGGCAATGCTCAATCTGCCGCCGCCATTGTAGCGCAAATCGAGGACTAATTCATTTGCACCCTGCGCCTCGAAATAGGCAAAGGCTTCATTTAGCTCTGCTTCGGAAGGCTCGATAAAGGCTTTGAAAACCAAGTGCGCCACTCGTCTGCCCTGATAGGGGACGACCTCGCGATACAAAACGGAATTGATTTGTACCGTACCCTTTTCTAAGGCATATTCCATCTCTACGCCCTCGCGCTCGATGGTAAAGTTGGTGATGATACCTGCCTGATTTGCACCCAATTCGGCACTGATGTCGGCAATTTCTTGCACGCGCTTGCCATTGATGCGCAGGATTTTGTCGCCGCGCTGCCAACCTGCCCTGCCTGCCGCTGAATTGCAATAGGCGAAAAGTACATAAAGATTGCGCTCACTATCCCAAGCAGAGCTATAACCATAGCCAAAATATTCGCCTGCCTGATAGTAGCGTTCGTATTCTTCTACCGTTGTGGCATAAGACCACCTATCGAGTGGGCGGTAGCGCAGAGCCTCTACTAAGGCTTCGGGGCTTTCGTATTCGGCAGGGTCTATGTCGGGTAATTCTTCATACCAATAATACCACTCTTTCATCAAATCATAAATAGAACGATTCGTCGCAGCCATCGGATTTGTGTCGGGCTGTGGCTCGTCGTCTTTCCTACAACTTGTGATACTCGTAATAAAAAGCAGCACCAGCAGCAGGGCAAGGGGGTAGCGTGAAAGCAGGCTTGCCGCAAATTTGGCACTGCCTCTTGTTTTTTTTGTGGGTATCTTGTGTTCTTTTTTCATATTGTTTAAAAATTAGAATTCGAAACTTCCCAAGTCATTTGGGTCTGATTTTGAGCCTGCAACCAATCGCGATACAAGATTTGGTAGCGTTGGGGGGCATCGAGAGCAGGACGCAAAAAAGCGTGAATCTGTGTCGTACTAACGGTCTGTCCTTCTTTTCTGTTCATAAAGATAGGGGGAAACTGTTTCTTTTCACAACAAAATTCAGCTTCGTACTCTACTTTTTCTAAGTTTTGTCCTAAAAGGTGAAACTTTATTATCTTTTCCGCTACCTTATCTGATATTTCAGATAGTTCCTTTTGAGAAAAATGTTGAGCAAAAAAGGTTTCGCGTTCATTTTGTACCGAAGGCGAATAGAGTGTAGCAGAAGACCAGATATGAGGCTTATCGGGGTCTTTTTGGGTTTGGTGCAAAGTTTCGCCGTCCCATCTTATTTCGTGTAGGTTTAATTTTGTTTTTGTAAGATGTTGATATTCAGGACTTTGTGCATTTTTGTTTTGCTTTTTGTCAGATTCTATCCAAACCAAAGTGAAAGGTTCGATGCCTTCGAAGTCTTGTGCTAAAAAGGCTTCTGTATTTGCCCAAACAAGGGCTTCTAATACCAAAAGTCCCCTACTTTTGCGATAGGGCGGGCGGCGCGTGTGCCTTTCGAATGCACCATTGAGCAGGCAGATGCAATCGCCTTGACGATTAAGCCCTAACCAAGTGCCAGCGGCTTGTGGGTCTTGTGCAAAAAGTAGTTCCTTGTTTTCTACCTTGCGCAGGGCAGGCGGTAGGGCGATTGGGCGCGTCCGAAGTTCGTCGCGATTCGAGGTCAGGATAAAGTTTTGCCCTTCGAGGGGCAGGTAGGTGAGCGTACACATAGCAGGTTTGTGTTAAATAAACCCTAAGCATTTTCCAGATGCTTAGGGTTTTTGTCAGATAACGATTGGAGAGCCTACGCCTTTATTTTAGCGGCTTCTTCGGCTTTTAGGTCTTTGCGCAAAATCTTACCTACGGGCGATTTGGGCAATTCGGTTCTAAATTCGTAATGCTTAGGGATTTTATAGCCTGTGAGGTGTTCTTGGCAGTAGGCTTTGAGTTCGTCTTTGGTCAGGCTTTCATCTTTTTTGATGACAAAGACCTTGACGGCTTCGCCTGACTTGTCGTCGGGAATCCCTATTGCAGCCACTTCCATTACCTTGGGGTGTCCGACAATCACATCTTCTACTTCGTTGGGATAGACATTGAAACCAGAAACCAAAATCATATCTTTTTTCCTATCTACAATTTTGAGGAAGCCATCGGGTTGAATAATGGCAACGTCGCCTGTTTTGAGCCACCCTTCGGGCGTAATCATATCGGCAGTCGCTTCGGGGCGTTTCCAATACCCTTTCATCACTTGCGGACCGCGCACCCAAAGTTCGCCGCGCTCACCTTCGGCAACTTCTTCGCCGTTGTCGTCTGCCAACATGACCTCTGTGGAAGGCAGGGGCAAGCCGATTGTACCCACTTGCTCGTTGCCGTCTAAGGGATTGCAGCTCACCACAGGCGAACACTCGGTAAGTCCGAAGCCTTCTAAAACGGCGCAGCCTGTGGTTTCTTTCCACTTTTGCGCCACTGCATTTTGCAGAGCCGTCGCGCCTGCAATCGCAATTTTGAGGTGGCTAAAATCTACATTTCCCACTTCGGGGTGATTAGCAATGGCATTGAAAAGCGTATTTACGCCCGTCATAGCCGTAATGGGGTACTTTTTAAAATCTTTCACCAGCGCGTCTAAATCGCGTGGATTTGTGATAAGCAAATTTTTTGCACCATAAGCAAAAAAGATAAAAGTATTAACCGTAAGCGAAAAAATGTGATACATCGGCAGCGGCGTGATGATAAGTTCCTGCCCCTCGATGAGTTTGCCCGACATCCAAGCCTTGATTTGCTCGGCATTTGCAATGACATTTCTATGGGTAAGTTCCGCGCCTTTGGCTACGCCCGTTGTGCCGCCTGTGTATTGGATAAAGGCGTTTTCATTTTTATCTACTTTGATAGGGGTAAGGGCATGCTGTCTGCCTTTGGCTAAGGCGTATCGGAAGGGGATTGCTTTGGGCAAATGATAGGCAGGCACCATTTTTTTGACATTCTTAACCACAAAATTTGTCAGGGTGCGTCTGAAAAAAGGCATCATATCGCCTACCTCTGTAATAATGACATGCTCTACGGGAGTCTTGTCTAAAACCTTTTCCAACCTATCGGCAAAATTTGCTAACACGACTAAGGCTTTCACCCCTGCATCTGAAAATTGATGCTCCATCTCGCGTGGCGTATAAAGCGGATTGGTATTGACTACTACCAAGCCTGCGCGAATTGCCCCAAAGAGCGCGATAGGATATTGCAAGACGTTGGGCATCTGAATCGCAATGCGGTCGCCCTTTTTGAGTTGTAATTCTTTTTGTAAAAAAGCGGCAAAGTGCGCCGACTGTTCTCCAATTTGGCGGTAGGTCATTTCTACGCCCATGTGAATGTAGGCGACCTTATCGGCATATTTTTCTATGCTTTCCTCTATAAGTTCAATCAGAGAGGCATAGCGTTCAGGGTCAATTTGATGCGGAACAAGAGAAGGATAGTTTTTCAGCCAGATTTTTTCCATGAGGTTTCGTTTGTATAAGTGTTGTAAGATAGAAAGGCGTGGTAGTTGATAAAAAACACAAGAAGAAGCACACAGGCAGGTGAGCCAATGGTTTTTTGTCAAATTTAAAAAATTTTCTTAGGCGTGGCAATCGAATGACGATTTTTTGTAGCGAAAATGACAAAATCTTTTCAAAAGGGTTACTTTGGGCTGCAAATTAAAGACCCAAAAGGCAAAGTGTGCCTACAAATTGAGGACACAAAAGCAAGGACAGGAAAAAATAACCGATATAGACACAATGTCTGCTCTCTTTGAAGTTGGATTGAAGTGAAATATTTTTAAAAATACAAGCCGCTGCCCATAATTTGCAACTTCGAAAAAAAGCCCTTATTTTGAAGCACTCAAAAAAAGGCGCGACGCAAGCTCGACTTTTGCTCCCCGCTGGTCGTAGTCTCCAACTAAGCCTTATCCATTCCGCAAATCTTAGATTTGCAGGGCTGCTACTATTAAAACACAGACAAAATAGCATTTTGTATTTGTTTTTTGCTATTTTTGCAGTACCTTACGGCGCAAATCGAAGATTTGCCGCACTGATAGGTCGTAGTCGGAGACTACGCCCAACAGGGGAATACAAATCCCAAAGTCTAAAAAAATATAATTATGAATAAAAACATTGAAAAAATACTATCTATCATAGATAATAATAAAGAAGTGCCTGCTACTACTAAAGACTTGTTAGTCGACTTATATCATGAAACAAATAAAAAAAATATGTTAAATATTATGTCAAATATATGGAATACTATATTTCATCAAGAAGATATGTCTGAAATTGCTTTTTTTATATCTCCAATTTTAGCTTATTCTATGGAGTATAAAAATAGTTGTTTCATGGAAACTATATCTTATATAAATATAATAGAGTATAATAGAGTTAAATTTAATATACATATAAGTAAAGATAAATTATATTTGTACGAAAAAGGACTTTGTTTAGTTATGAAAAAAAATTTGCAAAATAATTTCATTAAAAAAAAATGATGAAGAATTGTGTTTAGCCATCATAACTTTTATATCTTTGTATAAAAAACAATATAAAATATCTGATTTTTTAATCAATAATTATCAATAACAGTATTATAACAAAACAATATCCCGTTTTGTGTAGTGTTCTAATAACCAAAAAATAACCCAAATGTTAGGCTTAGTCTGCGACTAAGCCTTATCCCTTCCGCAAATCTTAGCTTTTCGTGGCTGCTACTATTAAAACACAGACAAAATAGCATTTTGTATTTGTTTTTTGCTATTTTTGTAGTATCTTACAACGCAAATCAAAGATTTGCCGCACTGATAGGTCGTAGTCGGAGGCTACGCTCAACGGGGACAAGAAACTCTTTAACTATCATGATAAATAAATCTATTACTTTCTTAGAAACAATTGCTTCATGGCATCATGCAGTATTTAAAACTAATAAAAACTTAAATTTACTAAATATAGAAAGTTGTATTTATAACGTATTTAATAAAGAAGATTGGAAACCCATTACTAAATGGTTACAATTTGAAAACGGATGTACTGAATATACAACTAATGAAATATTTAACATATTTGACATAAAAAAAACTATAAAAAACGATTTTTTTATAATAACAATGGAGTCATATAAATACAACACTGTTTTTTATATACCTACTTATAAACATTTTGAATATTTTATAGAAAATTATGATTTTTTTGTAAGTGAAAACATAGAATTTATGCAACCAATGAATTATATAGTTATATCCTTAGATAATATAGTTATGATTCATCATAATGGTTTAAAAGCAATTTATAGTAAAAACTATTTATAATATTAAGTATGATAGCATTTGAACCCCCCCCTGTTGTATGTAGTGTTCCCATAACCCAAAAAATAACCCAAATGTTAGGCTTAGTCTGCGACTAAGCCTTATCCATTCCGCAAATTTTAGATTTGCAGGGCTGCTACTATTAAAACATCTACAAAATAGCATTTTGTATTTGTTTTTTGCTATTTTTGTAGTATCTTACAACGCAAATCAAAGATTTGCCGCACTGATAGGGCATAGTCGGAAAGTACGCCCAACGGGGGACACAAGAGCAAGGACAAGAAAAAATAACCAATATAGGCACAATGCCTGCTCTCTTTGAAGTTGGATTGAAATAAAATATTTTTAAAAATATAAGCCGCTGCTTTAAATTCGCCCCATAATTTGCAACTTCGAAAAAAAGCCCTTATTTTGAAGCACTCAAAAAAAGGCGCGACGCAAGCTCGACTTTTGCGCTATTTTTATATTTTTTATTAGAATTATTATATTTTCAATCCACTTTATCTCTTTTCTTATGGCAGATATTCGCTATATTTGCGTATCCGACCTTCACTTTGGCGCATCGAGTAGCCTTCTAACGCAGGTCAATCCTTTTAGTAGGCAGATAGACCCTCTCAAACCCAGCCCCGCCTTAGTTTATTGGGTCAAGGCATTAAAGGAAGTAGTGCAAAAAAACAACCAAAAAAATGGCAATAAAGGCATAAAGCCTACTTTAATCCTCAATGGCGACATTTTAGAACTTGCCCTCTGCAATACCAATGAAGCCGCCATGTGCTTTGAGCGTTTTATCGAGCTACTCTTTCCTGCCGAAGAAAACCCGCAGGAGTGGCTCTTTGATACACAGATGTACTATCTACCGGGCAATCACGACCACCACCTTTGGGAATCGGCAAGGGAAACGCAGTACGTCAATTACATTCAGAGCGAAAAGTTAAAAAATGAGCCTTATCTGCCTATCCCTTGGCATACGACCACTATGTTTGATAACTCCGAAGGTGTGCCTGTTTTTTTTCTTAATAAGCTATTGCAGCGAAGGGAAGCATATAAGTCCTTGAAAGTCAGTGCTTTATATCCCAATATGGGCATCAAAACGGCAAACGGGCAAAAGGCGATTATTTTTTCACATGGGCATTATATTGAATCAATTTATATGCTCATGACCGAACTAAAAACCATGATTTTCCCCGATAGGCGCAAGCCCGAACAGATTTGGGACATAGAAGCCGAAAATTTCGCTTGGATTAGCTTTTTTTGGTCTACTATGGGGCGTTCAGGCGAAGTAGGCAAAGACATCGAACTTATTTACAACAAAATGCAAGACCCGATTGCGCTTCGCAAACTCACCGATAACTTAGCCCAAAGTTTAGCCGACCGCCTAACTGATACGATGGTTACCGAATTTGCCGCTTCTAAAATTTTGGGTACAGCCTTTGGTTATCTTTTTGGAAAGGCTGCCAGTTCAGAGCGCGGTTTTTCCGACCAAATTTTAGACGAAAAAACACAAAAGGGCTTAAAAGATTTCATAGAAATTCCTTTAAATCTTCAAATTAGAGGCGAACTAAGCGGTCAAATTCCTACCGACCTGACCTTTATTTTCGGACACACCCATAAGCCTTTTGAGCAAATGATTACATACGGCGGCTATCCGCAGGGTATCAAAGTCTATAACGACGGCGGTTGGGTAGTGGATACGGTCAAGACACAACCCTTGCATGGCGGCGCAATGCTCTTTATTGATGAAAATTTAGATACTGTTTCGTTACGAATCTATAACGAAAACAATTATGAAGTGCATCTGGCAGAGGCAAAGTACCCCAATCAACCTGTTTCGCCGCTTTATGAAGCCCTGCAAAATGTGGTCAATCCGCAAGATGATTTATGGCGTGGCTTTGGCGAAACCTTAGCGCAGGAGATAAAGGTGCGTCAGGATTTATTAGAATATGAAATTAAAATGAGAAGTGCTGAATAAGTCAGAATCAAAACTAAAAAAGAATAAAACTAACAGTTCTTTAAAACTGTTAGTTTTAGCTTTAAAAAATCTTAATAAGTAATATCGCCAAAACGGTCGTAGAGAAGTTGCCTTTTTTCGGAAGATAAATTGATTTCATCACCATTTTTCATGCGCACAAAACCGCCTTCTTTTTTACTTATTTTTTCAATTTCATAAATATTGATAATATAAGAACGATTGATGCGCATAAAATAGCCTGTATCTTCTAATCCATTGTATTCCTGCAAACTTTTCGATACCGTAAGTTTTGTACCATCTACAAAGACAATATGCGTATAAGAGCTATCCGCTTTTAGGTAGAGTAGCTCCTGAATGGGGAAAAATTGCAAGCCTTCGGCAGTCTGAAAGGCGATTTTTTTCGCCGAATTTGCTTCTAAATTCTCCTTTAATGCCAAATATTGTTTGCTCCTACTCTCTTGTTTTTTCCGCACAATGCGCTCGAAAGCGCGTTCAAGTTGGTCTATGCGCGTCGGTTTGAGCAGGTAATCGATGGCAGCTAATTCAAAGGCTTGTAAAGCATATTCATTGTAAGCAGTAATAAAAATAATATCAAAAGTTACCTGTTCGGGTTCGAAAAAATCCAATAAGTCCAAACCTGAATAGCCGGGCATTTCAATATCAAGTAGCACAACTTGAGGTTTATATTTGTTTATTGCCTTAACTGCTTCGGGTACAGAAGGCACATCTGCCACTATTTCCACCTGTGGGAAATTTTGAGAGAGCATACCGCGCAGGGCTTGTCGCGCATGGGCTTCGTCATCTACAATCAGTGTTTTGAGTTTCTCCATTTTGAGTCTAATTTTGAGTCTGGTGTTAAATTTGATAAGAAAATAGCTTTTATTTTACTTATCAAGTGGAATAATTAGTTGTACTCGCGTACCAAGTGCTACCCCGTCGGGCGATTTGAGGTCTTCTATTTTGAGGCTAATCGGATTCTTACGCTTTTTATTAAGCAGCTCGATGCGGCTATCAATCGCTTTGAGGGCGAAGGATTCGCGCTTTTGGTAGCGTTTGGCGTTGATTTTTTGCGAGGCTTCGCGCCCGATTCCATTATCCTGAATTTCTATGAGTAAATTTTTGTTTTTAAAAGTGAAATAAATAAGCAGCAATTTTTCTGCTTTTTTATGCAAAAGCCCATGTTTGACAGCATTTTCTACAAAGGGCTGCACTATCATAGAAGGCAAAAAAAGTGAAGTATCTAAATCAGAATTTACTTTGATTTTGAAAAAGAAATCTTCACCAAAACGCAATCTTTCCAAGGAAAGATAAGTCTGTATGCTTTCTATTTCTTCTTTTATTGAAATTTCTATTTGGTTAGAAAAATGAAGTGAATAGCGCAAATGAGTAGAAAAGTGGCTGATGTAGTCGCTGGCTTCGTTAATTTTATTGCTATAAATCAAACCTTGTAAAGAACCTAAAACATTATACAAAAAATGAGGATTCATTTGAGAACGAAGTGCCTGCATTTGCGATTCTATAATTTGTTGTTTTAAAAGTTCTCGCTTTTGTGTCTGCTCCTGCACCAAGCGCACAATTCCAAAGACAATCAAAAGCAATAGAAATAGGCTTAGGCTCAAAAACCAATTCTGCCACCAAAAGGGCTTTTCTATCTGAAAATAAAAATGAATTTCATCTGAAAAACTCTGATTATCAAGGTCTTGCATCAAAATCTCCACTTCATACACGCCATAATCTAAGGCTGCAAAAGAGAGAGAGGGGCTGCTTCTGCCTATTTCGCCTTGTTGTATGAGGTCTGTGTTGCGCCAAAGACGATAATAAATTTTAAAATTATTACTAATAAAAAAAATAGGGTCTAATAGGATAAATAAATTGTTTTTTTCATAAGGAAAAGTATTTTTAACGCCATACTTTTCTTTTGCTGCTATCTCATTCGACGTATCGGAAGTAGTTGCGTAGCGGAAATAAGAGAGCGGCGCGTCTGAAATAGTTGCAGAAACAATATTTATTTTAGGTTTTATAGTTTGAGATGATAAAATATTTCCTTCTTCTGATAGTCTAAAATAAATAATCCCAAGCGGACTACAAACCCAAAGATAGCCATTCTGCACCGCAAAAGAATTGAGATAGGGTATCCCAATTTGTTCGGGTAGCGCAACTTTTTCTACCCGATAATCGCGCAAATGGACTCGCCAAAGGCTTGTACCCGCCAATACGTAAAGCCATTCACCTGCGACTTCCATCTGCCTAATAACCTCCTCTTTGAGCTTTTCCGAAGTACCAATCTGTGCCACACAGCGCGTATTTTCAAACACAAAAACCCCCTGCTGCGTCGTTCCTACCCATATTCGCCCTGTCAGTGAGTCCTGCACAAGGCGCGTGGCATTGATAGATTTTCCCTCACAACTCAAAATTTCGCGCTTCAAAATGTGCGCCGAATCCAGATTTTCATAGACAAAAACGGCACGCAAAGCCGCCACCCAGAGTCGCCTTTTATTAGACAGAGCTTTTTTTTCTAATAGTAATGATTTTACTCTAATTTCATCTATTATCTTTTTTTCTTCTAAAAGTGTAGATTTATTTATTTTTTTTAAACTAAAATTAACAATATTATTATTTGAAGCACCGTAATAATTTTTATCTTTATCAAAAATGATGGCACGATAGTATATGTTTGTATTTTCACTAAAAATATTAAAATTTGTATCTAAAATTTGATACCCTGTATGAACTGTTTTGTCGGTAGGATTGTAAAAAATAAAAGGAGGTTGTATATTTTTGAGGTGCGTCAGAAAACTTTTTTCTTCGCCATTGATGGGGTCTATTTCCGAAATTCTGCCGCTGGGTGTGGAAGCGAAAAGACGATTTTGAGTTGCATATAACATTTTATAATTACTTTTGTTTTGATACTGATAAACTGATAAAGAAGGAATACAGTACAGTCCATTATCTAAGGTCGCTACCCAATAATGCCCCTGATAATCTTGGCAGAGGTCGGAAACACGCAGTTGTGGCAGAATTTGCTCGGCTTCCAAAGTCAGAAGCGGATATTTTTTTTGTGAGTCAGAAGGCTTTAATATCCAAAGTCCGTCATTGCTACAAGCCCAATAGTAATCTTTTTGATATGAAAATAGACTATTTATTGTAATATTTTCATTGTTTTTATTTTTCCATACTATAGAATATTTTTCTTCTATTTCTACTGTATCCTCCTGAAATTTTAGCTCCAATAAAGTTGTCGAGGGATTTAAGTATTTGCTAACCGTAGTCGTAATGTTCTCTTTTTCTAAGAAAGCAAATCTCAAATTTTCATATAAATTATTGTTTGTTTTTATATTCTTTATGTCAATTTTGTTATTTTTCAATGTAGCCATAATAACAAACTTTTTAGTTGAATTATCTTCTTTTTTAGAATAAAAAACAAATATATTTTTTTTATATGTATATATTGAATTAAAATAAATACTTTTTTCATTTGTCTTATATTTATAGATAATTTTCATTTTTTCAGTATCGGCAACAAAGAAAGCATCTCCATAGAGAATCCAAAGTAAATTTTGATGAAAACTAATTTTAGAAATAAGATTTTGATTTGGTATTTCTTTATGAAAAGGAACTAAGTTTAATTTTTTAGTAATACTATCTTGCACAAAAATTTGGTTTGAAAAATTACGACACCACAGTCTATTTTTTGCATCAACAAAAATATCGGTAGCCGAATTAGAAAGCTGGTTTTCAAAGTCTATCTTGCGAAAATTTGTTCCGTTGAATGAAAAAACGCCTATATCAGTACCTAAATAAAGTGCGCCTGTTGCCTCGTCGGTATGTAAATCATAGATAGTTTCAGAGGGCAAGCCTTGTTCTAAATTTATTTTTTTGATAAATATATTTTTAAAATTTATGTCATTGGATTGACTATAAATTATATGTTTTACAAAAATAAAAATGATGAAAATAAGAAATATACTAAAAAAATATTTACATCTTTTTAATAAAATATTTGAATCAAAAACAAGAAAGGGATTGATAGAAAAAAACTTTGGCATTGAAAAAGTCATTGCGATTTTATTTTGAAGACTGCAAAATAGAGAAAAGAAGTTTGAAGGTTGCGCCTTTTTAGCGAAGGTGCTTTTTGGGTTAGTGAAAAGCCGTTTTTATCTATTGAAAGAACGCACATTAGCACTTAAAAAGACTTTTTTGCCACTAAAATAGTGGAAAAATGGCAGAAAACTTACGCGCTATCCGCTTCTATTGTTCTTTTTAGACTTCGGTTTTGGGTTCAGGTGTTCTTTTTTTTCCTACTTTTGTAGGTGTCTAAGGTCTTTTACTCGAACAAGCCAAATCATCTTTATTTATTAAAATGACATGAAAAAATACTTTTCTTCTTCCTTTTTTATTATTTTTTTCGGGTTGTTTTCTTTTTTTATGCCCCTTATGTCCGTTTTTGGGCAGAATTGTACCGCTTGCGATATAACAGTGAGCGACAATAGCAGCGACCTCAATCTTGCGGCGGCTAACCAAACGGTTTGTATTACAGGAAATTTTACTTTTACACGTGGCATAAGTTTTAATAATTATGCAACTGTTATTTGTATCGACGAAACCGTTACCTTCAATCCTGCCTATCAAAACGGGATTGCCAGCACAGAATACAATCTTTATGGCAGTTGGAATATGAACAATGGAAATATTTGCGGAAATTGTACCATCAATAATTACGGAACACTAAGCAATTTTAGCGCAATAGATGGAACATTAAATCACTTTTCAACGATACCTATTTCTGTTACAAATTTAAATATTAATAGCAATGGTGTTTTAAATATTGGAGATAATAGCGTTTTTAACGTTACGGGTGCAATGACCAATAACAACGAAATTATCTTGGGCGGCACGCTCAATGTTAGTGGCTCTTTCACCAATAATAGCGATGGCGAAATAGAAAATAACGGTTCTATAAGCGTAGGAGGGGCTTTTAGCAACAACGGCGACATGTGTAGCAGCACCTGTGGCGAGGTTACTGTGGGCGGTTCTTTCGTAAATAATGGGGGAGCTGGTTTGGGTTATGATACAAATAGTAATTCAAATTGTGGAGAATTAAGTGTCTGTGTCAATGGCGGCACTGTCAATAATGGCGTAATTGGCAATCAGGTTACACAAAATTGTCCGCTTCTGCCTTGTCCGCCGCCCACGCCGCTTGCTTTGGATACGCTTGTTTTGCAGGTGCAGCAGCAGGGCGAGCAACTTTATTTCAAGTGGCAAGCCACTCAAAACTTGCCGCGCGGTGGGCTGTTTTTGATAGAAGAATCTGCCGACGGACAAAATTTTAAGCCCATTTTTCGGCAGCCTTTTATAGATACAGACCAAAAAGATTGTCAATGGCACTACCCTAATCCGCGCTTTTCAAAGGCGTACTATCGTCTTTCCTTTGCTTCTTCTTTGGGTGTCAAGCCACTTTCTTGGGCATGGGCGACGTTTTATAGCCCTTCGCAACCCCCTTTTTCGCTTTTTCCAAACCCTACGGAAGACATTTTGAAGTTGCAATTTGCAGATAACACCCTGCTTTTACAGGCTTTTCAGATTGAAATTTTAGGAGCGCAGGGGCGTGCTTATCGACAGATAAAGGCGGCTGATTTAGCACAAGTATCTGATAATCAAATTGTTATCAATGTAGGCTTTTTGCCTGCGGGACTTTACTTTTTACGATTTCAGAACGCCACTCAAAATTATATACTTTCTTTTATTAAAAAATAGTTTGTATGTTTTCATTTAGAAAAGCAAAATTAGAGGATAGTAAAATAATTGCTTATTTTATGATGTTGGCTATGGAAGATATTGTCTATAATTTTTTAGATGAAAAAAATTACGAAAAAGCTATAAATTTTCTATCTTTTTTTGTAGAACAAGAAAAAAATCAGTATTCTTATCAAAATTGTTGGTTGATGCTGGAAAATGATATAAAAAATGACACAAAAGACGATACAGAAAATGGTGCAAAAAACAAAGTTGAGCGTGTGTTTGCCTGTGCCAATATCTATGCAGGTGCAGATTTAAAAGAATTGCGACAGCCTATTGCAACTTATATCGAGTCTAATTTCAATAAAAAATTTGAGATTGAAGACGAAACCCAAGCAGGCGAATATTACCTCGATACCTTAGCCGTCTTGCCGCAGAAGCAGGGGGCAGGTTTGGGTACAATTTTTTTACAATTTTTGATAAACCAAATTGTAGTAGAAAAAAGAGAAGTTTTTGGACTTTTGGTAGAAAAAAATAATTTTTTAGCTAAAAAGTTATATAAAAAAGTTGGTTTTGTCTTTGTAAATGAAACAACCCTAACGGGCAAAGCTATGGAGCATTGGCAAATAAGTCCTGCCCTCGAAGGTTTGCACTTTATGAGGTAGGTGAAATGGATTAAATAATATGGGATAGAAGAAATGGCAATAAGTTAAAAAATTGTAAAAAAGACAGAACGCACGTCAAAATTTGCAAATAAAATGAGAAAGTGCTATTTTTACAGCTTACTTTTTCAAAAACAAACTTACTTTTTATGCGCAAACTCATTCTCTATATCGCTACTTCGGTAGATGGTTTTATAGCCAAACCAGAAGATGATTTAAGTTTTTTGTCTATCGTTGCCAAAGAAGGAGAAGATTATGGCTATCAGGCTTTTGTAGAAAGCGTAGATAGCGTCATTTTGGGCAGACGCACCTATGATTGGGTAAATAAAAATGCGACTTATCCGCATCAAGACAAACAAACTTATGTCCTGACGCGCCAAACAAAAGCAAAGGAAGGAAATATTACTTTCTATGATGGGTCTTTGTCTGAATTAGTTTCCGAACTAAAAAAAGTTACAGATAGGCAAAAAGCAGACAAAAACATCTTTTGTGATGGCGGAGCGCAAGTTGTGGCAGCTTTGCTCGCTCAAAATTTAATTGACGAACTTATTATTTCTATCGTTCCAATTTTAGTTGGAAATGGGATTAAACTCTTTGAGCAGGAACGCCCAGAAATGCGTCTTACTTTGGTAGATGTTAAAAAATTTGATACAGGTTTGGTACAACTTCACTACAAAAAGTATTAGAAGCAAAACTAAGAAGAACTGTATCTAAAAAGTTTTGTTAAGTACAATTTTTTAGATACAGCTTTTCTACTAATTTTCTAGTAACTTCTGTTCCTTTTCCCAAGCCTCGAATTGGATAACGTCTTGATTGATAGAGTCTAAAAGCCAAACAATTAGCGTAATATCGTCGGCAAAGCCCAAAAAGGGTAGGAAGTCGGGCAGCAAGTCTATGGGCGAAACAAAGTAAATCAGAACCGCCACAATGCGCACTAAGGTATTGATGGGCAAATTTTTATACCTGCCTGTAACTAAGGCTTTGACCATTCTAACTAATAAAAATACCTTTTCTTTCAAATCTTTTCCTAAACTATTGATAGACCCACCTGCCGCTTTATCCATAACGGCTTTGGCAAGTTTGAGGGCTTTGTTCTGATTGGCGGCTACATCAAAGGCTTTTTTGAGGGCTTTTTTGAAAAAAGGCGAACCCGTAACGTATTTGGGTTCGTCGTGCAAGGGAGAGGACATAGATTTTAGACTTAATTTTTTGCATTTTATCGGAAAAAAGCTAATTTCGCACTTTCTTTTGGGTTTTCCAAATCTATTTTTGATTTTATTTGATTTTTTAGATAAATAATGCGCCCTTTTAAAAATAAAATGCAGCACTGTATTTTTTTCGTTTTCTAACTTTTATAGCCAACACAAAATAGCAACATTTCAATATGAAAATTTCTATCATTACTCCTTCCTACAATCAAGGCGCGTTTTTAGAAAAAACCTTACGCTCGGTAGAAGAACAGCAATATCCCTTTTTAGAACACATTGTCATAGATGGGGGGAGTCAGGATAATTCTGTAGAAATTATAAAAAAATATGAAAAAAATTTAGCATATTGGGAATCGAAACCCGATAAAGGACAAAGTGACGCGCTCAATAAAGGTTTTGCGCGTGCCACAGGTGAAATTATTACTTGGCTGAATAGTGATGATTATTTACTACCTAATGCGTTACACAAGGTAGCGCAAGCGTTTCAAGAAAGTAAAAAACAAAATAAAGAATTAGATTTAGTTTTTGGAAAAAGTATTTTATTTGGCGATAAAATGTCGGATACAATAAGCGCACCTAAGTCGCCCGATTTGGCTTGGAAGGGCTTGGCAGGACTGCCTTTTGCACAGCCTTCTTCTTTTTTTAGTAGAAAGCATCTGGAAATGGTACAAAAAGTAGATGAAAACTACCACTATGGCATGGACTACGATTTCTTTGTGCCTATCTTTTTGAGCGGTAAATATCAGGAAATAGATTTTATTTTTTCAAAATATTTATATCATACCAATAGTAAAACGGTCATGGCGCAGGCTAAATTTGCAGTAGATTATGCCAAAATTTTTAGTAAAGTATTGAGAACATTAGGAGCTACGGTGGCGATTGAAAAAATGAAACAGGTTGGTTTTTATAGCGAAGGTACGGATAGATATTCGGTAGAAGTACAAGAAAAGTTTAAAAATCTAACAGAAGCGGCGCAAGAAAAACTATTGGCTTATCACCTTCACAATTTATTGATTTTTTATTATCAGGGCTTGGCTCTGAAAGAAACGCAGCAGATTGCCAACTTTTTGGCGTTCAAACTGCCTGCTTATGTGAGGCAAAACCCTGAATTAGAACAAGTTAGATGGCGAAGCCGCTATCTTCCAGCGTGGCTTATTCGTCTTTTGCGACGCTAAGAAAGGACGCAGGCGGCGGCAGTAGAGAAAAGTTCGGCGAAGAACTTGACTAAGACTTGACGGGGGACTTTGCTTTTTTGCTTTCTTTTCCTATCTTTACTTGTTATCCTTTGCCTCTTATTTCTTGTATCTTGCCCTTTATTTCTCTAATTGATTACTGTTATTTTCTTTTTTTTATGCAAATTCCTGTTGTATCTTTGCGCTCTGCCTGCATCAAACAAGCCGATAAAGTCATCTTCGAGCAAGTAGATTTGGAGGTGCAGCATGGCGAATTTGTGTATCTGATAGGCAAAACGGGGAGCGGAAAATCGTCGCTACTCAAAACGCTATATGCTGATTTGCCCTTTCCAAAGGGCGAAATTACAGTGGCAGGCTACGCCCTGCACCACCTTAAAACCGATGACGTGCCTTTTTTAAGGCGTAGAATAGGCATTGTATTTCAAGATTTTCAGCTTTTTTCAGATAGAAATGTATTTGAAAATTTAGCTTTTGTATTGAAAGCAACGGGTTGGAAAAATAAGCTCGAAATTCAGAAACGCATTGCCGAAGTATTGCAACTCTTTGATTTAGAGGCACTTTTATATAAGATGCCGCACCAACTTTCAGGCGGCGAGCAGCAGCGTATCGCCATTGCGCGGGCTTTGCTCAACGACCCCTTGATTCTGATTGCCGACGAACCGACGGGAAATCTCGACCCTACCGTAGCCGTTGGGATTTTAAATCTTTTCAAAAAGGTAAATGAGGAAAAAGGTACAGCCGTTTTGATGGCGACTCACAACCATAGCTTTCTGAAAAAGCACCCTGCGCGGACGCTCTACTGTGAAAATGGCGAGGTGCGCGATTTGGATAAGGATTTGGTTATGAGAAAAATGAATGAATAAAATAAAGTCTTGTTCTAATTTTCACTCTTTTCAAATTATCTCTCTCTACAAAATGCAAATTAACGCTTTCAAAAATATCGCTTTTTTACTTTCTTTAATAACTATTTTCTCTTTTTCTTTTGATGCAAAAGGACAACAGATAGAAAAAGAGGCAATTAAAAGTAAAAAAAACAATCCAAAACCTAAGTTAATTGTTGGAATTGTGATAGACCAGATGCGGGCGGATTACTATGCGCGTTTTCGCCATAAGCTCGGAGAGGGCGGTTTTAAAAGGCTGTATCAGAATGGTTTTGTGTGTAAAAATGCCCATTACGACTATATTCCTACCAACACTGCGCCAGGGCATGCCAGCATTTTTACAGGCACAACGCCTGCTTATCATGGCATTATGGACAATTATTGGTTTGATAGAAAAAGTAAAAATGTGGTATATTGTGTAGAAGATAGCACCCAAAAGACGGTCGGCAGTGCCAATGACAATGGAAAAATGTCGCCACACCGTCTTAAAAGTAGCACCCTTACCGACCAACTTTTCCTTCATACCCAAAAGGGCGCGAAAATTATTGGCATTTCGCATAAGGATAGAGGGGCAATTTTGCCCGCAGGTCATTTCCCAAAAGCCGCTTTTTGGTATGATAAAAACACAGGAAAAATGATTAGTAGTTCGTATTATCTAACTGCCTTGCCCGATTGGGTAGTTGATTTTAACAACCAAAAAATACCTGATTCCTATTTAAAAGGTACGTGGGAAACGCTTTTGCCACTCGATTCATACCAAGAGAGCCTACCTGATTCTAACGCCTACGAAAAAAATATTATCGCCCAAGCACCCACTACTTTTCCCTATCGATTTGCAGAGATAGTAAATGATTTGAATAAATATGAATTTTTCCTCAATACACCCTTTGCCGCTACTTTTTTGAAAGATTTTGCCAAACAAGTAATTCGTGCCGAGCAGATGGGTGAAGACCAAGTGCCTGATTTTCTGACACTTAGCTTTTCTTCTACCGACTACATGGGTCATAATTACGGCATTGATGCCGTTGAGATAGAGGACGCATACTTGCGTTTGGATAAAGATTTAGCCGACTTTTTAAACTTTTTAGATGTTCAAGTTGGTAAAGACGAATATCTTATTTTCCTAACTGCCGACCATGGCGCACCACATGTGCCTGCGTATTTGCGTGATAACGGCTATAAAGTGAGTTGTGTACCCATGCGAGCCTATAAAGATGAATTAAACGAACACTTAAATATAGAACTTAAAAAACTACTAACTTCTAAAAAATGGCAAGAAAATCAATCCTTTGTGTTGGAATTAGACGAGCCACGTTTGGTTTTGGATAGGGAATTGCTTTCAAGTTATGATATTGAGATAGAAAAAGCACAAAAAATTGCTACTAATTTTTTACTATCCTTAGATGGTATCTATAAAGTTTTTCCTGCCTATCAAATAGAAAACAATACGTTGGCAGACGCACAAGAGGCACTTATCAGGCGCGGTTACAACCAAAAATATGCACCCGACGCGCTTTTTTTCTTCGAGCCGCAATGGATTTCAAGCTATTACGGGGCAGGAAAGGGGCAGACGCACGGTTCGAGCTACACCTACGATACGCACGTTCCAATGCTTTTTTATGGTGCGGGCATACCGCAAGGCGACACACAAAGGCGCGTTGCCATTTCCGACCTTGCCCCCACAGTGGCGGCTTGGCTCGAAATTGCCTTCCCCGATGCCTGCATAGGAAACCCCATTGAGGAACTTTTTGAGGCAGCCAAACAGGAGAAAGAGTAGTAACGTTAAATTCTGCGAAAAACCTTGTTTTGTCAAATTAGAAATGAAACAAAATTTTGGCTGCCCTTTTTTTAGCTTTGAAAGCCTTTTTTATTTCCATCTCACTGCGGACAAGGCATGCCTTGTCCCTACATTTATATCTAACTTTTAGAATTTAACAGTAACAGGAGAAAGAATAGGTTAGATAAATTTTTGTTGTTATTTTTTTGTGAAAAAAACTTTCATAAGTTGTAAAAACTTGTCATTTAAGGCTGCCAAATCTTCGCTCTCTTGTGTGCCGTTGGCTACAAATTCGCGTTTGGCTTTTTCTACTTCCGATTGGCGTAGAGCCAAAATGTGGCTTAGGTCTTGTAAGATGCTGCTTCGCTTGTTGATGAGCGGCAAAATGTCTTCTTTTGAGATTTCATACAAAATAACCTCTGCCTCCACTCGCACCGTAGCGCGTCTTTCCTGCCCTGTTAGTAAAGCCATTTCACCAAAAATATCATTTTCTTTTAAATTTGCTACCTTTACTTCTTGTCCATATTGGTTAATAATCCAAGCTGAAAGTGCGCCTTTTGCAATAATAAAAAGACTGTATTTTCTTTCACCTTGCACCGTAATTCTTTCAGGCGGAGCAGCTATGATTCTTTTGGCGCAATGCGCTAAGGTTTTCTTTTCGGTGTCGGAAAGTGTTTTGAAAAGTTCCTGTTTTTGAAGAAGTTGATAGGCGGCTTCCTCAAAATTCAGACTTTTTTGGGGTTGATTATTTAAAAAATTAACGTTTTCTTCTTGTTGGTAAAGGGCAGGTCGTAAGCTAATTTGATGCCTATTAAAGCTATACCAAATTTGCGTTAGAAGTTCATTATTGAGTTCTACATCTTCTAATTCTTGGGTGAAAACTTCTAAGGCATACAAGATACCTTGTTCGCTAAATTCAACAACAAAGGCAGCAGGGGCAGGGTCTTGATAGACCAAAGAGGCATGTTTTGCCGCCTCCACAAGCAATTTTTTTACCAATTCGGGACGCGCTTCGTATTCTACTTTGAGCGAAAGTGTGTGCCTACGGTATTGAGTAGGGTGGCTGCTATTGATAATGAGCGAATCGTCTATGATTTTGTTGGGAATGATAGCCTTCCTACCGTCCCTTGCTTCTATCATAACAGAGTGCCAATTCATATCAATAACTTTTCCTCTTATTTTATCTAAAATGATATAGTCGCCTTTACTAAACGATTTATTGAGATTTAATGCCAATCCTGAAAAGACTCCCCCCAAAGTAGTTTGTGCGGAAAGTCCTAAAATAATTGCCAAAACTCCCGAAGTAATGAGCAAGCCCGAAATAGATTGTTGAAAAACTTGATTTAGAATAAGCAAAATTGTAGATAAATAAATACAAGCATCAAAAAATTGAATGACGTATTTATGGATTGTCCGCTCCTGATTTTTCATAAAAATTCCATTCCACAAAAAGTAGTGCAACAAATTACTCAAAATAATACCCATAGAAAACCACCAGAGGCAGCGCAAACCCATAAAGGCAATTTTCAAGATGTCGGCAGGCAGGTAGAAAAGGGCGGTGTTCCACTCTTTTAAAACCAAAAGGGCAGAGATGACCAGAAAGTTAAAACTGCCAAAGAGGATAAAACGCTGTTTGATTCCAATTTTCTGAATAAAAATAAGCCGTCCGACCAAGAAAAAAAAGGTGATTTCAAAGGCGTATAAAACAGAAAGCAGGAGTATTTCTTCAAATTTCATGATTTTATGCGTAAAAAAGTAAAAAATTGAAGGCAAGTTAATAAAATCTGATAGTCTAATCTTTGAAAATCGTCAAACGATTTTTAAAAATAGACAAAGACCTTAAAAAACTACGCTAAAAATAAAAATTGCTTAGAGGTTGCTACCCAAATAGATAGCAAATAAAGCCATCAAAACCAAAGAAAGTTTGCTTTTATTTTGGCTCAAAAGCAGAAAAAAAGGAAAGTGTAGGCAGGTTCAAAAAAAATTACTATCTTTGTTTGTAGCTTTTTCGAAGGGCAGGGCTTGTTAAGCCTATGACAAACGCTCAAACAAATGACGAGGGCTTGTCGTGTGGCTCTGCCTATTTTCTATTTCCCAAAATTCACACTCTTATATTCTTTTAGCGTGTCAACGCCTACTTTTGTTCGCTTACTTTCGCCACTTAAATTCTTTCCTCGAAATTTCTTTCAAAAACCAGTTCCTTTTATGAAGAAAAAAATTGTAGCCCTCACAGGAGCGGGCATTAGTGCAGAAAGCGGAATCCCCACTTTCCGCGATGCTAACGGGCTTTGGGAGGGGCATCGTATTGAAGATGTCGCAACACCAGAGGCTTGGCAACGCAACCCTGATTTGGTGCTGGATTTCTACAACCAACGGCGCAAGGCTGCCCAAGATGCCAAGCCCAACGACGGACACAAAATTTTAGCCGCCTTAGAACGCTTTTTTGAAGTAACGGTCATTACCCAAAATGTAGATAATTTGCACGAAAAGGCAGGTTCTACACACGTCTTGCACCTGCATGGCGAACTTTTCAAGGCACGCAGCGTGGTAGAAGAAAAACATGTCGTCGAGATGCAGAGTTGGGAGTTGAAAAAAGGCGACCTCTGCCCTTGGGGAAAGCAGTTGCGCCCACACATTGTTTGGTTTGGCGAGGCTGTGCCGATGATGGAAACGGCGATGTTTGAAGCTATGGAAGCCGACATTTTTTTAGTTATCGGAACGTCTATGCTGGTCTATCCTGCCGCAGGGCTGATAGAATATGTACGCAGCGAAGCCCCCAAATTTGTCATAGACCCCAAAATCCCCCAAATTCGCAAGCTGCCCAACTTGCACTTTATACCCAAAGTCGCCAGCGCAGGCATGAAGCAGGTAGAAGAAGTATTGCTAAATGAATACGTGTAGGTTTTCGCTTTTTTAAGAGAAAAAAAGAAAAGAAAATGGCTTTTTGGCATTTTCTTTTCTTGCATGGTAGTATCAAAGCCCCTTATTTTTGCAAATGGTACTTTTCTTTTGAATGTGTCTGACTTCTATCCTAATTTTACCTTTTGTCCATTTTCTTAATTATACAAAAATATGCGCCTCCTCTCTTTGCTTTTTATTTGGGTAGCCTCCGCTTTCTTTTTTTTTTCGGATATAATGCTGCCTTCCTCTTTGCTTTTGGCACAAGGCGAAGAGTCTAATTTTATCAAACTCAAAATCAATAGAGGCAGCCGCTATACGCGCACGCCTATCGTTACGCTACAATTAGTTGCGCCTAATGCTGCCAAGATGCAAATTAGCAACTATGCCGATTTTAGAGATGCCAACTGGATTGGCTACCAATCTAAGGTCTATGGCTGGTCTTTACTCAAAACCGAAGGCATGCAGTCGGTTTTTGCGCGTTTTCAAGATGCCAAAGGGACGTATGTTGGCATGCAAAGTGCGCATATTTTTTTAGACAAAACTGCGCCACAGAACACAAAAATAGAAATCGATGTTCCCAATAAGGTCTTGAATGATACCACACAGCGGGTTACGCTCAAATTTTCTTGGACACAAGAAGAGGAAGAACGCTATTACGTCATGGTGAGTAATCATCGCTCTTTCTACCGTCAGCGTTGGCAGGTAGTACAAGACACCATTTCCGATTGGGCATTGTCGGGTACGCTTGATGGCGAATATTTTGTCTTTGCCAAATTTAGGGATAGGGCAGGCAATATTTCCGAGCTTATTTCCGACAAAGTAGGGCTGGATACCCAAGCTCCTGTGCGCTACGGTATCGTTATTGATGGCAATGTGCCTTTTACGACCAACAAAAAAGGCGAGGTGAGTCTGGTCTTGACTGCCATCGGCGCAACCGAAATGAAAGTTTCTAACCAAGCCGACTTCAAAGGGGCAGAGTGGCAACCCTACCAACGCAACCTCAAATGGCTACTTACCGAAGGCGAAGGCGAAAAGAAAGTCTATGCCAAGTTTCGCGACAATGCCAAAAATGAAACGCCCCCTACTTCGGCAATGATTGTCAAAGACACCGAAGCCCCCAAAAATCTATCGCTTATCATCAACGAAGGCGAAACCACAACGCGCCACATCGACGGTATCGTCGAGCTTTCTATCAAAGCCGAAGAAGCAAGTCTGATGATGATTAGCAACTTTGCCGATTTTAGAAACGCCCGTTGGCAACCCTACGAAGAACTGATTTCCGACTGGCATCTGACAGGCGAGAACGGCAAAAAGACCGTTTATATCAAATTCAAAGATGAAAGCGAAAACACTTCCGAGCCAATTTCGGCAGAAATTATCCTAATTCGATAAGGCGGAAGGCTTGCTATCTTGCTTTTTTTGTATCTTTGCCCTCCCTGTTTTTGCGTTTTCGAGCAGGTCTTTGTGTTTTTTCTTATTCTAACCCTTTTCATTCAAAACGTTTTGCAAATGGAACTTAAAGATATTGCCGTTATTTCTGGAAAACCTGGTTTGTATCGCATCATGAAAACCACACGCAACGGTGTTGTGATTGAGGCTATTGGCGGCGGAAAGACTAAAATCATGGCTGATGCAAGCCATAGAATCTCTATTCTAAAAGAAATCTCTATCTACACAACCACAGAGGAAGGCTCTATCCCGCTCGAAGAAGTCTTTTATGCCATGAAGGAAAAATTCGCTGGTGAGGCAGAAGTTGGAAAAGACGACAATAGCCTACGCGCTTTCCTTTCCGAAGTTTTGCCACAACACGATAAAACCCGCGTTTATATTTCCGATATTAAAAAAATCATAAACTGGTACAATGTCTTAGCCATTCACGCGCCCGAAGTCTTGGAGCGTAGCGAGGCGACAAAAGAAGCCTAAACAGAACCTAATAAAGTTTAAAAGTGGCTTTTTTAAGGCGATTTTTCGTAAAATTAAGACCTGCCCAAAACCTTTCTCTAAGGATTTTGGGTTTTTTTTATGTGCGCTATCCTGCGCTTATCGTATCTTTGCCCTAATTTGTATCCCTCAATCTCTTTCCGCTTATGAAAAATGTCGCTGCTTATCGCACCTTCGGACTTATTACCATCATCGCGATTTATTTTCTTATTTGGGTAGGAGGTGTAGTTCGAAGCACTGGTTCAGGCATGGGCTGCCCCGACTGGCCTAAATGTTTCGGACAGTACATTCCACCTACCGACATTAGCCAACTGCCGCCCGACTACAAGACACGTTTTGCCGTACAAGGAAAAGAAATTGCCGACTTCAACCCCGTCAAGACGTGGATAGAATACATCAATCGCCTCATTGGGGCTTTGATAGGGCTTTTTGTCTTGGCTACCGCTTTTTTCTCTTTTTCTTATTGGAATAGGGGCAAAAGGTACATCACTTTTCTATCGGTCTTGGCGGTCTTTCTGGTAGGTTTTCAGGCTTGGTTGGGGTCTATCGTTGTGGCAACAGACCTACACGAGGGCATGATAACGTTGCACATGGTCATGGCTTTGGTCATTGTCGGAATCCTCATTTTCACCGTCGCTAAGGCACGTTTGGAGCAGCAACCTGCCGCTTGGGGAGTCCCTTCTTGGGTCTATAAAAGGCTCTCTCTGGTCTTGGTTGCCTGCCTATCTTTGGGGCTGGTACAAATTATACTCGGTACGCAAGTCAGAGAAATGGTAGATGTAGTTGCTAAAAAAATGGGCGAAAACTTACGTGCAGAATGGATAGACCAATTAGGGCTTTCTTTCTATATTCACCGTTCTTTTTCCCTACTAATTTTAGGATTACACCTTTATTTAGTAAAAATATTGATAGCTTCGCGCTCCATTGCGGCTGCAAATGCGGGCAAATGGCTGTTAGGTCTGATTGTCGTTGCCATTCTCACAGGGGTTGTGCTGGCGTATTTGGCGATGCCTGCCTTTGTGCAGCCTTTACATTTGCTTCTGGGTACGATTATGTTTGGGCTGCAATTTTGGATTTTTGTCAAAATTCACAGCATAGGCAAAGGATAGTCAAAAGGATTTTCAGACCCAAAATAGGATTTAATCCAAATTTTATTTTGCCAAACTTTATTTTGCTTTAAACTTGAAAACAAAAGACTTTTTACAATCAAAAAGCCCCTCTTTCATCAAAAAAAGTAGGGGCTTCGAGGGGCAAAATTCGCAGGCTTGCCGCTCCGCTAAAAATGGGCTATAATGGGCTATGCCTGTGCCATGAGCCTAAATTTATCCCAGATAGCTTTTTGCTGTTGATACGCCAAAGCGTTGAGGGGGTGGCGTTTAAGCCAAGCAGTGAGTTCGGCTTCTTCGGCAGGCGAAATTTCACCATTGAGCTGTTTGGTAATGAGGCGAAGATATTTCAACTTTTGCATCTATGAAAAATTGTTTAAATTGTGGAAATGCACAGTAGCGTCTTTTTTGTAGGCATGACGACAAAAAGACGAAAAAGTGTGCGTTTGCCCCTATTAAATTTTCTTAAAAATGGAAAAAAAAAATAAATTCACCACTACTTGGTGGAGCGAAAAGTGGCTCGAAATGCTACACAATTTAGCCGATTCGGGAAGATTGCAGCGCGGACGAAGTTATGCAAAAAGTGGTTCAATTTTAGAGCTAAAAATTATACAAAACTACGTAAGTGCGAAAGTTTTGGGCAGCCGCCCTAAGCCTTATCAGGTACGTTTCGAAATAAAGCCTTTTGATAAAGAAGAAGACCAAAAGATATTAGAAATTTTGGCAGAAAATCCTTTACTTATTACCCAACTGCTTCAAAATCAGCTACCCACAGTGCTTTTCGAGATGCTCGAAGCCGAAGAAATTTACCTTTTTCCACGCCGCTGGCGCGATTTGAAAGCCTCCTGCTCCTGCCCCGACCCAACAGCTCCTTGCAAACACATGGCGGCGGTGCTTTATCAAATAAGTCAAAAAATAGAAGAAAATCCATTTTTAGTATTTAATCTTCGTAATACCGATTTGCTTGAAGAACTCAACAAAACTACCTCTAAAATAGCCACTACTCAATTTAATATTTGGTATAAAACTGCTACCGCTATCGAAGAAGATGTATCACTGCCCAAGCAGGATTTTAGCCTCTTTGCTGCCCAAGAATTAGACTTTTCTACCCTGCCCACGCTCAATACACAAATTCCCGAACTACTTTCTGAAAGACCGCCTTTTGATACGGAAACTAATTTTAAAGAAGTTTTAATATCACAATATAAAGTCATTACAAAAGAAATACAAAAAACACAATTTGATACGCTCTCCAACATCAATTCCGAGCAAGATTTAAGGCAGGAAGTTCGTTTGGCGCAGCAATGGCAGCAGCTAAAAGTGGAAGTAGATGGCTTTCTAAATCTCAAAACGCTGCATCTAAGTATAGAAAATGATAGAAAAGAAGGTAATACTAAAAATGCTACCAAACTTTCTAATTCAGAACCGATAAAAGAACTTCCTTTTATAGATTTTTTTAATGAAATTCCGATAGAATATATCCCTACGCTTAGTCCTGCCTTGCAGTGGTTTTATTATTTTCATATTTTTATTCTCCAAATTTTGGAAAAGGGACTCTTTCTGCCACGCATGTTGCGCCATCATAAGGGCTATTTTATTCAGTGGCAGCCTGCCAATTTTGTTGTAGAAGTGGAAAAAATGATGCAAATTTTGGCGGCACACGCGCCCGACGACCTACTTTTTTTTCAGGCAAAGGATAGGAAAGATTCGCTCAAAAAACGATATTATTTTACCAACGCCCAAGAAAAAATTGCTTATCTGTCAGGGATTTACATCGAGCGGTATCTCCATGCGCATCTTGGAAGGCTTGCAAAGTTCAAATCTAAGTGGAACGCCTTTTTTTTGTTGAAAGATTTGCAGCCTTTTGAAAGGTATAGTGAGCAGAATTTGCCTATTCTTATTCATCTTTGGTTAGAAAAGTTATTTCTTTCTAAAAAAGATTTGCAGCCACTTCTTTATATTGGCGAAATCCCCGATATGCCCGAAATTTTCGAGGTTGCCTTGCAGGTTGTAGTCCGAAACGAGCCACAGCAGGCAGTACAAGAGGCAGAAAATTTGCTACACACTCCTGAAAAAATAATAGATTTTTCTACTTTTTTGAGTGAAAAAAAGTATGAAAATCAACACAATTTATTTTGGCAAGATGCCTATTTGCTAAGTGAGTATCTGCCTGCCCTTAAAGTTTATTTGGAGGCGCAAGAAAAAACGCCCGTCCCGATAACCTTGGAGGAAGTGTCGGCTTTTTTCGAGCAGGCTCTGCCCTTGCTCCAACTTTTGGGCATCAAAATTTTGCTGCCTAAAAGTTTGCAGAAGATATTGCGCCCCAAAGGTAAAATTTTTGTAAAGAAAAAAAATCAAAAAAATGAAAAAGGCGGACTTTTGCAGGTGCAAAAAATCTTAGACTTCGAGTGGGAAATTGCCTTAGGCGATAAAAGGCTCGATGTAGAGAGTTTTGAAAAGTTGGTAGAAAATACCGCTGGTTTGGTTTGGTTGCAAAATCAATATGTGTGGATAGACCAAAAAGAGGTAGCCAAAATTTTAGAGCAGGCACATCAGACCCGAAAAAATAAAACCCAATTAAGCCTGCAACACCTACTTTTAGGCGAAAAGGCAGGCGTAGAAATTGCCTTAGAACAAGCCGTCGTGCGTCTTTTGCAGCCTTTAAAAGAAGAAAAAAGTGTAGATTTGCCTCAAAACTTACAAGCTACTTTGCGCCCGTATCAGCAAAAAGGTTACGCTTGGTTGTATAGAAATGCGCGTTTGGGCTTGGGTTCTATCTTGGCAGACGACATGGGGTTGGGCAAGACGCTTCAAACGATTGCTTTTCTTTTAAAGCTAAAAGAAGAAGAAGTTTTAAAAGAAAAACCTGCTCTTATTGTCTTGCCGACGACCTTACTTGCGAATTGGCAGCAAGAAATCATCAAATTTGCACCTACCTTGCAAGTTTTTACCTTTTATGGCAGCCAGCGAAAATTCCCCCATACTACCGAGCAGTACGACATTTTTCTCACTTCTTATGGCATTGCACGCACAGAAGGCGAGCTTTTGGCGGGAAAAAAATGGTCGGTTTTGGTCATTGATGAGGCGCAAGCAATCAAAAACAGCGATACGGCGCAAAGCAAGGCACTCAAAGCCATTCCTGCGGACTTGAAAATCGCACTTAGTGGTACGCCCGTGGAAAACCGTTTGAGCGAATATTGGAGTCTTTTTGATTTTGTATTTAAAGGATATTTAGGCACTTTTAATCAGTTTTATTACGATTACGCACGTCCTATCGAATTGGAACGGAATCACGAAATATTGGAAAAGTTTAAAAAAGTTACATCACCTTTTGTTATGCGTAGGGTCAAGACCGATAAAAATATCATTTCTGATTTGCCCGAAAAAATTAGTCAAAATCATTATTGTACCCTCACGCCACAGCAAGCAGCTCTCTATCAAAATGTGGTAAGCCAAACAATGGAGCAATTAGCACAGGCAGAAGGTATGCAGCGTAAAGGCTTGATTTTAAAGCTATTAGGCTCACTAAAACAAATTTGCAATCACCCTGCCCAATTTTTGAAAAACGATGTCAGAGAAGCCGCCCTTTCGGGCAAAACGCAGCTACTTATTGATTTGCTCAAAGAAATAGAAAAACAAGGCGATAAGACCTTGATTTTCAGTCAGTTTACACAAATGGGTGAAATTTTAGAAACCATTATTGAAGCAGAGATGGGCTACCGTCCGCTCTTTTTACATGGCGGCTTAAATTTGGAACAGCGCAAAGCCGTTTTGAAACAATTTTCAGAAACTAAACAAATTCCTGTCCTTATTCTCTCTTTAAAAGCAGGCGGAACGGGGTTAAATCTTACAGAGGCGAATCAGGTTATTCATTACGATTTGTGGTGGAATCCTGCCGTCGAAGCGCAGGCTACGGATAGAAGTTTTCGTATCGGACAGAAAAAAAATGTCTTCGTTCATCGTTTTATCGTACAAAATAGCTTAGAGGAACAAATTGATAAAATGATTGAAAAAAAGAAAGAGTTGGCTCAACTAACAGTAGAAACAGGTGATACTTGGCTTACTGAACTTTCTAACGAACAGATTTTAGAGCTAATTCAGTTGCGATAATTTTATTTTAGTTATCTTTCATTTTACTTTACTTTCACACAAAATGAATCCAAATGACGTTTCAAATCCTGCCTTAGATGCCCATTATTGGGAAAGCAGGTATCAGCAGCAAGATACGCCTTGGGACGCAAGCGCGATTACAGAACCGCTCAAAACTTACATCGATAATTTGGTTGCGACAGAGGCGGCGCAGCACCCCGATTTTTTTCAGATGGTGATATTAGTGCCGGGGGCTGGCAGCGGCTATGAGGCGGAATATCTGCACCGTCTTGGTTTTCAAAATGTTTGGGTTGTGGATATGGCGCAAGCTCCCTTACAGGCATTGCAGGCGCGTGTGCCAAGTTTTGAGGCGAAATATTTGGTAGAATGTGATTTTTTTAAGTTTGAAAAAGAAAATTATTTTGACTTAATTATTGAGCAAACTTTTTTTTGTGCCTTAAATCCTACCTTGCGTCAGGATTATGTTCAAAAAATGGCGAGTCTTTTAAAACCGAATGGCATTTTAGCAGGCTTGCTTTTTGATTTTCCGCTTAAAAAGGAAGGCGACCCACCCTATGGAGGTTGTAAGCAGGAGTACGAAACTTATTTCGCGCCTTATTTTCATATCAAAAAGATAGAACCTTGTTACAATAGCATCAAACCCAGAGCGGGCAAGGAGTTGTTTTTTATTCTTAGAAAAACATAAAAGCAGGGCTTTTTTCAAACTTCTACAAACAAAGCTACTTCGAAAGGGTTATGCTCTTGAATGGAAAACAAGGTGGCTTGCTTTCCAACTTTCTAATATGATGCGCCTTATTTCAAAATACGACTAAACATTATGATTAAATTCTTTGCTTATACTGCTCTTTTGTCTGTTTTGTTGGGTCTGATGGCTTGTGGCAGCACGACGCAGGCAAACAGCCAATCTGTTTCGAAAAATTCAAACACTTCTTCGGAAAACACCATGAACGATAAAAATTTATTTGACTTTAAAGTCAAAACAATAGAAGGCAAAGAGGTTTCTTTAGCCGATTACAAGGGTAAAAAGCTCCTTTTTGTCAATGTGGCTTCTAAATGTGGCTATACAGGTCAGTATGCCGACTTGCAAGCCGTCCATGAAAAATATGGCGATAAGTTGCTAATTTTGGGCTTTCCTGCCAACAATTTTGGCGGTCAGGAGCCGGGTACGAACGAGGAAATTGCCCAATTTTGTTCGCTCAACTATGGCGTTACGTTTCCGATGTTTGAAAAAATTTCGGTAAAAGGCAATGACCAGCACGAACTCTATCAGTGGTTGGCAGAAAAGGCAGGGGGCGAGTCGCCGTCATGGAACTTTTGCAAGTATTTGGTGAGCGAAGACGGTACGAAGGTCGAGTTTTTTGGTTCTTCTACCAATCCTGTGGAGATTGCAGAAAAATTGTAGGGTCTTGCTATAATCCTAATTTTTATTAGTAGCCTACAAAAAAATAGTATTTCAAAAACAATCCTATCCAGAAGCAAGGGCAAAAGGCTCTTGCTTTTTTGTTTTTGGTAAAAATAGCTTCTCTAAGGGGTGCTTTTTTTGAAAGAATTGAGGGCGGGGGTTGTTTTTTTGAGAACAAACGCCTATTTTCGCCTTTGGCTTTTGACTTGCTTTTCTGTTTTTCATCTCACCCTTAATTTAAAACTATGTTTTCGGAAATCTTTTATGCGGTGCTTGCCATTGCAGTTGTGGTAGGTATGGTTGCAGCACTTTTTTACTATGTTCCTGTCAATCTTTGGATAACGGCTATTTTTTCGGGCGTGCGCGTCGGTTTGGGCGACCTTATCGGTATGCGTTTGCGTCGGGTGCAGCCGCATGTGATAGTAGAGTCTATGATTGTGGCTACAAAAGCGGGTCTGCGCGATTTGGAGTTGCAAGATTTGGAAACGCATTATATGGCGGGCGGCAGCGTACATTCGGTAATTAAGGCTTTGATTTCGGCGGAAAAAGCAAACATAGACCTCTCTTTTAATCAAGCGGCGGCGATAGATTTGGCAGGGCGTGATGTTTTTGATGCCGTTCAAATTTCGGTAAATCCCAAAGTTATCAATACGCCTGCTGTGGCGGCAGTGGCGCAAGACGGTATCCAACTGATTGCGAAGGCGCGGGTTACGGTGCGTGCTAATATTACGCAATTAGTGGGCGGTTCGGGTGAAGAAACCATCTTAGCGCGTGTAGGCGAAGGGATTGTAACTTCTATTGGTTCTTCGGTTTCGCACAAAGAGGTATTAGAAAATCCCGATAAAATTTCAAAATTAGTTCTACAAAAAGGCTTAGATGCTGGCACTGCTTTTGAAATTCTTTCCATCGATATTGCCGATATCGATGTAGGTGAAAATATCGGGGCAAAGTTACAAATAGACCAAGCCAATGCCGACTTGAAGGTGGCAGAGGCGAAAGCCGAAGAAAGACGTGCGATGGCAGTAGCGGTAGAGCAGGAAATGCGAGCGAAGGCACAAGCCTCACGCGCCAAAGTAATCGAAGCCGAAGCTGAAGTTCCCAAATCCATTGCCTTTGCACTGCGAGAGGGCAAATTGGGCATCATGGACTACTATCGCATGCGCAACATTCAGGCAGATACACACATGCGCGAGTCTATCGCCTTCCCCGAAGAGGCGATTCCGAAGAAAAATCAGAGTGATGACGACGACGAGTAGCCAAAAAGGGCTAATTTTTTGCAGGTAGGGGCGATTTTGACCCCAGTGATGTTAAATTCTAAAAAATAGGTTCGAATGTAGGGACAAGGCATTGCCTTGTCCGCAGCAAGATTGAAATAAAAAAGGATTTTCAAACCCAAAAATAGGGTGCTGCCCAAATTTTATTTTGTGTCAAATTTGATAAAATAAGGCTTTTTGCAGAACTTAACATTACTGATTTTGACCCTGCTTTTTGTAGGGACAAGACAAATCTTGTCCCTTATGACAAGGGCAGCAGAAAGCTATGTTTTTTCCACTGTCCCACTTATTGTGATGGGGGTAGGTATCAGTATTTTTCCAACGGCTTTTATGCCTTTGAATGGCTATCGTAGAAAAATCAAAATTGCCACTGAAAAAAAGCAAAATCTCGATAAGCTAAAACAACTTTATAATTTTCACTACAATATCTCTATAAAATTTAAAACAGATATTTTTGGAAACGACAAAGTTGAAATTGTACTAAAAATAGAAAGATAAAATTTGTATGTTTTTTACCTAAATCAGTTTCCCTTTCTGTTTGCTCACATAGTCCCAAAGGACGATACCGATACTGACCGAAACGTTGAGGGAGTGCTTGGTGCCGAATTGGGGAATTTCTATGGCTTTATCTACGAAGGGCAAGACCTCCTCGCTTAGTCCGAAGACCTCATTTCCAAAGAGATAGGCGATTTTTTGAGTGGCTTGGGGAAAGAAATTTTGCAGTGCTTCACTCTGATTGGTTTGCTCGATGGCAATAATTTGATAGCCTTCTAATTTTAATTTGCTTACAATTTCTGTAATATTTCCTACATGCGCCCAACTTACGGTTTGGGTTGCTCCTAAGGCGGTTTTTTCAATTTCGCGATGAGGGGGCTGCGCCGTAATGCCACAGAGGTAGATTTTTTCTATCGCAAAAGCGTCGGCGGTGCGGAAGGCAGAGCCTACATTGTGCATACTGCGCAAGTTATCTAAAAGTACGACAACGGGAAACTTGGCAGCCTGTTCAAAGTCGGCGGGCGAAAGGCGTTCAATCTGTTCGGTTTCTAATTTTGTAAGCATAACACAAAAATAGTAAATTAGATTAAGCTATAAAGTTTTTATTTTTGGGAAACAACTCAAAATTTCTTCGCCCTTTGCAACCACAACTAACAACTTTTTAAGAGTTGCTAATTGTGGGTAGTGCGATTCTTTTTGTTGTTATCGGTTAAGCAGTTCCCAAAGTTTATCTTTTAGCAGTTGGATATTTTTCATATTCGCCGAAGAAATAAAAAGGTGTGGCAAATCGGTAGGCAGTTCGGCACTGGTGAGTTTTTCTAATTCTTCATCTAAGAGGTCAGATTTAGAGATAGCCAAGAACCGTTTTTTGTCTAAAAGTTCGGGATTATAGCGTCGAAGTTCGTCTAAAAGAATGTCGTATTCTTTTCGTATATTTTTAGCATCAGCAGGCACTAAAAAAAGTAGAATGGAATTTCGCTCTATATGACGCAAAAAGCGTAAGCCCAAGCCGCGCCCTTCGGCTGCCCCTTCGATGATACCGGGAATATCGGCAACGACAAAGGAACGGTCGTCGCGATACGGCACTACGCCCAAATTAGGCGCAAGCGTGGTAAAGGCATAGTCTGCGATTTTGGGTTTGGCAGCAGAAATAACCGAAAGCAGCGTAGATTTCCCTGCATTGGGAAAGCCCACTAAGCCTACATCAGCCAAGATTTTAAGCTCGAAGTAGATGTACTTTTCTATGGCTGGCTCGCCGGGCTGTGCGTACTGCGGTGCCTGTGTGGTAGGGGTAGCAAAATGGGTATTTCCCAAGCCCCCTCTACCCCCTTTGACGATAACAACCTCCTGTTCGGGGTGCATAATTTCTGCCAACACTTCTTCGGTTTCGGCATCTTTGATGAGTGTCCCGATAGGCACTTCCACGATTATATCCTTACCCTGTTTGCCAAAACATTTGGCTGCCCCTCCATTTTGTCCATCTTCTGCCATGATGTGCTTGCGATAGCGCAAGTGGAGCAGCGTCCAGAGGTGCGGATTGCCCTTGACGATAATATGTCCGCCCCTTCCCCCGTCGCCCCCGTCGGGACCGCCATTGGGGACAAACTTTTCTCTGCGAAAATGTACCGAGCCTGCGCCGCCTTTTCCTGAACGGCAATAGATTTTGATAAAATCTATAAAATTTTCTGAAGTATCCATAAATAAGTTGCTGCGAGTAGGCGGCAAACGCCTTTTTTCAAACGGCAAAGATACAGATTTTTAAAATAGCGAAAGGATTTTTCCCAAAAAGAGCAGTAGGAAAAGCGGTAAAATACGCAAGCAGTTGGCAGAGTTCAATTTTTTTTCATATTATTGTATTGCCTATGGATTAGCTCGGTTTAGAAAGGGACAAAGAATGGCTTTTGTCTAAGACAAGCCCAAAAGTGATTTTTCTGAAAGCCGCCCCCTATAAAGGGTTACTTTTGCGAAAATCAAACCCGATTGAAGCCGCATTATACACTAAAAAACGACACTATGCACGCCGCAACTCTCTTGCTCAATGCACTCGATTTTTCATTGCCTTTGAAAAATCCTGTTCTTATTTTTGCTTTAATTTTGTTTATCATTCTCTTTTCGCCTTTGCTTTTAAATAAGCTCAAAATTCCACACCTGATAGGGCTTATTATGGCAGGTGCGGTTATTGGCACACATGGGCTAAATTTGATGAGCAGAGATAGTAGTATTGTGCTTTTTGGTACGGTAGGCTTGCTCTACATTATGTTTTTGGCAGGCTTGGAAATAGATTTGGCAGAGTTTAAAAAGAACGGGCGCAAGAGTCTTTTTTTTGGCTTCCTGACTTTTTCGCTGCCCATGATTTTGGGCGTAGGAGCAGGGCTTTATTTGCTCGATTTTAGCCTGATGACTTCGGTTTTGCTTGCTTCCATGCTTGCCTCGCACACACTTATTGCCTATCCTTTGGTGAGCAAACTGGGCGTATCAAAAAATCGCTCGGTCAGTATTACCGTTGCTGGAACGCTTATCACCGATACGCTTTCGCTTTTGGTCTTGGCAGTAATTGTAGGCATGAGTGCAGGGCAACTCACCAACGAATTTTGGATACGCTTGGTCATTTCCGTTATCCTCTTTGCCCTTATCGTGATGCTCGGATTTCCCCTTATCGGGCGGTGGTTTTTCAAACGCTTCGAAGATAGTATTTCGCAATATATTTTTGTCTTGGCGATGGTCTTTTTGGGCGCGTTTTTAGCCGAAGCCGCAGGTATGGAAGCCATTATCGGCGCATTTTTGGCAGGCTTGGCACTGAATCGTCTGATTCCGCGCACTTCGCCTTTGATGAATCGGATTGAATTTGTGGGAAATGCCCTTTTCATTCCCTTTTTTCTGATTGGAGTGGGCATGCTCATCGACTACCGCGCTTTTTTCAAAGACCTCGAAACGCTCAAAGTCGCCAGCGTGATGACCTTTGTGGCGTTGTTGTCTAAATTTTTAGCCGCTTTTTTTACCCAAAAAGCCTTTAAATTTAATAAAAACGAACTCAAACTCATGTTCGGATTGAGTGCCGCACGTGCCGCCGCTACTTTGGCAGCCGTCTTGATTGGCTACAATATTATTTTGGGTACTGATGCCGCAGGGCAGCCCATTCGCTTATTAAATGAAAGTGTTTTGAATGGTACAATTTTAATGATTCTCATTACCTGTACCGTTGCCTCCTTCCTTTCTCAACAAGGCGCACAAGCCCTTGCCTTAGCCGATGCCGCCGCCGATAGCGAGGGCAAATCTGAAAGCGAGGAGCGTATTCTTATTCCGATTGCAAACCTCGAAAATGCCGAAGAATTAGTCAATTTGAGCATTACCGTCAAATCTAAGCGCAACAAAGATGGCGTTTTCGCCCTCAACGTCATCAATAACACGACGGGCGATAGCCAAGCCGAAAAAAATGCGCACAAGATTTTAGACCGCGCCACAGAAGTTGGGGCTGCCACAGACATCAAAATCCAGCAACTTTTGCGATACGACCTCAATATCGTCAATGCCATTACCAGCGTTATCAAAGAGCATAAAATTACGGATATGATTATTGGTTTGCATAGAAAAGGTAACCTTTCTGATTCTTTTTTAGGCACGCTTACCGAGGGTATCCTAACCAAGTGCAACACCACAACGCTTATCTACAAGCCGCATCAACCCTTAGCCACTATCAATCGCCACATTATCCTCATTCCCGAAAAGGCGGAGCGCGAAATTGGTTTTCCTTTTTGGCTTATTAAATTGTGGAATATTGGTAGGAATACAGGTGCAAAATTAGTTTTTTACGCAACTGAAAATACAATTTTTTATCTAAAAGAAATACAAGCCCAAAATCCTATCGACCTCGAATTTCATATTTTTGATGATTGGGAGGATTTTCTCATCATTTCGCGCGAGGTAAAAGTGAATGACAATTTGATGGTGGTCATGAGCCGCAAAAATCACCCTTCTTATACGCCACAAATGAACAAAATACCGAGCTATCTAAACAAATATTTTAATCATAATAATTTTACACTCATCTATCCCATACAGGCAGGCGTGATGGCTGAAAGTTATATGAACCTGAAAAATCCGCCTATTTTAGAACCCTTACAAGAAAATCTAAACCGCTTAGATGAATTTGGTAAAAATTTAGGCAAATATTTTTCAAAAAACAAGTAGAAAAAACGACATGGCTGCAAATATTCGCGAAATTCTCAAAACATATTGGGGCTACGACGCTTTTCGTCCTTTGCAGGAAGACATCATTGCCGCCACTTTGAGCGGCTACGATACCCTTGCCCTGATGCCTACGGGAGGGGGGAAATCTATCTGTTTTCAAGTGCCTGCCTTAGCTATGGAGGGGGTCTGTTTGGTCGTAACGCCCCTGATTGCCTTGATGAAAGACCAAGTTTTCCAACTTCGCAAGCGCAAAATTCCCGCTGCCGCTATCTTTTCGGGCATGCATCAAAAAGAAATTGATTTAGTTTTGGAATGGGCTGCAATAGGCAAAATCAAGTTCCTCTATCTTTCCCCCGAAAGGCTCAAAACAAACCTTTTCCGCGAGCGGCTCAAACGCATGCAAGTGGGGCTTTTGGCAATCGACGAGGCGCACTGCATTTCGCAATGGGGCTACGATTTTCGTCCGCCCTACACCGAAATTTATCAAATTCGCGAACTACTGCCCAAAACACCTTGCCTTGCCCTTACTGCTACGGCTACGCCAAAAGTAAAACAAGACATCATGGAAAAATTACATTTTCCTGATAGTGCAAAAGTATTTATTAAAAGTTTTGCAAGGGCAAACCTCTCTTATTCGGTTTTTTATGAAGAAGATAAGCCTAAAAAAGTTTTACAAATTCTAAAAAATGTGCAAGGTTCGGCTATTATTTATTTGAGAAGTAGAGCGGCTTGCAAAGAAATGGCGGCTTGGCTTCGCAAGCAAGGTATCTCTGCCGATTATTACCATGCAGGACTGACGCAGGAGCAGCGCAATACCGTTCAGCAGTCGTGGATAGAGGGTAAAATTCGCCTTATCGCTGCCACCAACGCTTTTGGAATGGGCATTGATAAGCCCGATGTGCGCCTTGTCATTCATACTGAACTGCCCGATTCGCTCGAAGCCTACTATCAGGAAGCAGGGCGTGCAGGTAGGGACGAAAAAAAAGCATACGCCGTCTTGCTTTACAACCAAAATGATATTCAAAATCTAACAAAAAGAACATTACAGGCACACCCCAGCAGCGCAATCATTAGAAAAACATATCAATCTTTGGCAAATTATTTTAAAATTGCGGTAGGAAGTTTTCCCAAAGATAGTTTTGATTTTGATATAGAAGATTTTTACAAAAAATTTAACATTCCTTATACAGAGGCTTACTATTCTCTAAAAAAGTTGGAAGAACAAGAGTTTATACAACTATCAGAAAGTTTTTATTTGCCTTCAAAATTGCATTTTCTCCTGACTTCACAAGATTTATACAATTATCAAATTCGCTATCCCGAAATGGATTCTTTTATCAAAACGTTGATGCGTCTTTATGGGGGACTTTTTTCGGCTTATGTTTCGATACAAGAGAAAAAAATTGCGACACAGGCAAAAATTACACCTTTTGAAACAAAAAATAAGTTAGAATTTTTAGCACAAACGGGCGTATTGGATTACATACCACAAAAAGACGCGCCCCAACTGCAATTTCTCACCGAACGGTATGGGGCAGCGGATTTGCCCCTCAATGAAGCGTTTTTGGCTTTTCGTAAAAATGACGCACTCGACAAAATCTCTGCCATGACGCAATATGTTCAAAATCAGGTGCGCTGTCGAACCCAAGTTTTGCTGGAATATTTTGGTGAGATAACCGACCAAATTTGTGGCGTTTGTGATGTTTGTATTCAGAAAAAGAAACAAAGCTCGACTACACAACTGCTTAAAAATGAGCAAGATACTGCAAAAATTAGCACCGCCATACTGCAAATGCTCACCTCCGAACCAATAGAATTGCGACTTCTTGTAGAAAAAATTAGCACTCATCAGGGCATCTTGCAAAGTGAAAAAATTATGACCGCTCTGAAAAAACTATTAGAAGAGGAGCTAATTGCACGCAATCAATTTGGTGAAATTTATAAAAAATAAACTTTAAAAATTAAATCATAAAAACTATGCAACTCATTCCTGCCATCGATTTGATAGAGGGCAAATGTGTTCGCCTCACAAAGGGCGACTACAATACTTCTAAAATTTACAATGCCGACCCTTTGGTGCAGGCACAAATTTTTGAAGAAAAGGGCATTACGCGCCTACACATGGTCGATTTGGACGGTGCTAAGGCGCGTGAGCCAAAGCACCTAAGCATTTTAGAAAAAATTGCAACTAAAACCAATCTAATAATAGATTATGGGGGTGGTATTACAACCTTGCAAGCGGCGCAGGAAGTTCTAAATAGGGGGGCAGAAATGGTCAATATTGGCAGTTTGGCGGTGAAACAACCAGACCATTTTTGGGAAATGTTAGCACTTTTGGGAGGTGAAAAAGTCCTTTTGGCGGCAGATGTAAAGCAGGAGCATTTGCTTACCAGCGGTTGGCTTGAAGGCAGCACTTGGCATATTTTTGATTTCATAGAAACGCATCAAAAGAAGGGGCTTACGCAATTTTTTTGCACAGATATAGACAAAGATGGTGCATTAGAAGGTATAAACTTAGAACTGTATCAGAAACTAAGGGCGCGTTTTCCAGAGCTTACACTTATTGCCAGCGGTGGGGTGAGTTCGCAACAAGACCTTGACGATTTGGCTACGGCAGGTATTGATGGCGTGATTGTTGGAAAAGCTATTTATGAAAATAAAATTTTGATTTAGTTTTTTTGAAAGCTAATCATTTTTAAATGGATTAGCTTTCATTTTGCCATTTATCTACCAAATAAAAATTATGATTTTTTCTATAATAGGCGTTTTTGGCTTGGAAATTTGTGGGAGATTTTGTAGGTTTAGGTTACTTTTTCGTGGTCTTGGTTTGATAAATAGTCCTTTATAGCCTTTGTGGGTTGTAGAAAAACTTTTGCAACCACACTTTACAGCATATTGCTACTTCTGTACTACGTAAGATTTAGCAATTATAGATAATGATTAAAAATAAATATTGGAGCGATTTTTATTCGTAACAACAAGAAATAAAGGGTACTTACAACGATTGGGACAGTTTTTGCATCAAGTAGTTGGTGTATAAACTTTGATAGGTATGTTTTTATTTGCCTATTCTATTGCAGGTAGCCAGTGCGTAGTGTCATTAAGTTTATTTTTTGCAATTATTTTTTTCAAAATATAATAGTTAAAAAAATAAAAGTTATGTTTTTTATAAAATTTTTTAATTTGTTATTATTTAACTTTGTTTGTTATAAATACTACTGTTTTTTTGTTTTGATTTTGTGTAAATCTTATAACCATTAGACTAATATTTTCATTGCCCATTTGATTAGCAGATTGTGCGAAAAAAATGCTATCTTGCAGCCTTATTGATGTTAAAAAGTCTGCAAACACAATCTTTTAATCCAGTTTTTTCATGAAATATCAAAATATTAGAGAAGAAGCTATCAAAAATAAGGTAGCACAAGATTATTTTTGGCTTTACAACTGCACAGAGATTATCGGCAATGTAGATTTTTGTGTTTGTATGCACCAATCCTCGCGCGAAATTTTTGAGCAGGAATCGCTTTTATGGGCAGAAGCTAAAAAAGGTAGTTCAGATATTTACAAATCTATTGTGCAGCTAATTCTAACCATTGGCAAGGCGCGAACCTTCGATACCTACCTTCCACCTGCCTTTTTGGGTGCTTTTGATGGTGAAAAGATAGCTTTTGTTCCGTATAATAATATTTATGAAATTTTTTATCTAAATGATTTCAACTGGAATGTTACCCCTTCCGACCATGAAAGCAAAGAATTTAAGCTCATTTATGAAAAAGTAAAGAAAACAATCGAAATAAAAGCTCTTTTGTTTTTTTATGAAAAAGACGACTATGAGCTTAAAAAATTTATAAAAGAGAACTTTATCGTAGGTAGATTTGGACTAACTAAGACAAAAATTGATAAAAATAATTTCATAACAATTTACAATAAATGGCTACAAACTGTCAAGCCCACGATTGCTGTTAAGTGGGATATTGCCAAGCAAGGCGGTATTATTGATGGTGATTTTTATTTGGCAGATTTGCTTTCTAATGAAAATATAACGCTAAAAGAAAAACTTTTTGTACTATTAAAACAAAATCACTATGTTTTAGATAGAAAGTTAAATAAAATGGGTATGTTTGATGAAACAAAAACCTCTTTTACCGACAACCAAGTAGCGCATACACAGTTTTGGAATAAATACGAGCGTCCGCCGAAGGAAGAGTATTGGGACTATATCGTCGAGCGCAGAGATTTGCTTGTCCCGCAGGACATACGCGAGCGAAAAGGTAGCTTTTTCACGCCCCAAATTTGGGTAGAACTTTCCCAAAAATATTTAGCGTCGGTCTTAGGTCAGGATTGGCAAGATGAGTATTTTATTTGGGATTGTGCGGCAGGCACAGGTAATTTATTAAATGGTTTAACGAATAAGTATCAGGTTTGGGCATCTACTTTGGACAAACAAGACGTAGATGTGATGCACGACCGTATCAAAAATGGGGCAAATTTAATAGAAGAAAATGTCTTTCAATTTGATTTTCTAAATGACGATTTTTCAAAACTTCCTTCTTCCTTACAAGCAATTATCAATAATCCTGAAAAAAGAAAAAAACTAATTATCTACATCAATCCGCCTTATGCGGAGGCTACAACAGCCAAAACGGTTACGGGTACAGGTGAAAATAAGGCAGGGGTAGCAAAAAGTCATTCAGTTAGGGAACTATATCGGTCAAAAATAAATGGAGCTGCTAACGAGGTTTTTGCTCTGTTTATGGCACGCATTTATGATAAAATTCCTGATGTGAAATTAGCACAATTCTCTACATTCAAATTTGTTCAGGGTACAAATTTTATAAAATTTCGTCAATTTTTTTATGCAAAATTTCTAACAGGTTTTTTGGTACGAGCAAACACGTTTGACAATGTGAAGGGCAGTTTTCCTATCGGTTTTACGGTATGGGACACTTCCAAAAAAGAAAAAATAAATGAAATTGTTTGCGATATTATCGAAAATAATGGTAACAAAAATGGTGAGAAAAGTTTTTATGGCGATTTGCCTGCAAGCATCAATAAGTGGATAAAAATTTATGACAATGGTGCTAATGAGCATATTGGTTACATGGATAATTCAGGAACGGATTTTCAAAATCAAAAATTCTTGAACTTGTCTAATACAAAAGGAACACGTCATGTAAATTATTATGCCTTTACTATAAATAATATCTTTCAAGGTTGTATCTACTTTGCCGTTCGCCACTGCATAGAAGCGACTTGGCTCAATGACCGCGACCAATTTTTATCGCCTCAACAGGGTTGGGAAAACGATTTAGAATTTCAAACAGATTGTTTAGCTTTTACGCTCTTTCATGGTCAGAATAGAATATCGAGCGAGGAGGGCGTTAATCATTGGATACCTTTTACCGAGCAGGAAGTTGGGGCAAAAGCTAAATTTGAAAGTAATTTTATGACGGATTTTATAAAAGGAAAATTGAAGCCTAACGGCAACGGAAATTTGTTAGAATCGGAAAAAATTAGAACAATTCCGTTATCATTTTCGGTTCAAGCTACTGCTGTTTTTGCGTCGGGTCGTGCTTTGTGGCAATATTACCACAGTCAGGAATTTACCAAAACGCATGGCGGCGTTGTCATGCAGATGGGCGAATACAACGCCAATGCAAGCCTTTATGACATCAGGGCGCATTTTCAGGGCAGAAATGCAAAAGGTCGTATGAATAGCAAAAGCGAAGACGCACATTATACTAAGTTAGTTAGCGATTTGAGAGAAAATCTCAAAATTTTAGCAAGTAGTATCGAACCAAAAATCTATAAATACGGTTTTTTGAGAAAGTAAAATAACAACTATTTTAAATTTGTTGTCTGATATATTTTATTGATTTAAAGCTAATTTCTTTCTTTTTATCATTTTTAAGTAAGATTCAAATTCCTGACTATTAAGCGCATTAAGCGTATCAGCCACAGTAAGACCTGCCTTTTGCGCAATCCAAACGCCAAACTGCGTATCTTCAATACCTGCTATCGAGTGGGCATCGGGGCAGATGGCAATTTTTACCCCTTTTTCAATGGCATAGCCTACCTGTTGCCAATCCAAATCGAGGCGATAGGGGTTGGCATTGATTTCTATGGCAACTTGGTGCGTGGCACAGGCTTCTATAATTGCTTGAAAATCAAGTGGATAGCCTTCACGTGAGAGTAAAAGCCTACCTGTGGGGTGTCCCAAGATAGTAGTAAAAGGGTTTTGAATGGCTTTCAAAAGGCGTTCAGTCGCTTTTTCCTGACTCATTTTCAAACCGCTATGAACAGAGGCAATTACAAAGTCAAAAGTTTCTAAAATTTTAGGTTCATAATCTAAATCGCCATTGGCTAAAATGTCGGCTTCTATGCCCTTAAAGATGCGAAAAGTTGGATTTTGGGCGTTCCACTGGTCTATTCGCGCTTGCTGTGCCAAAACCCTTTCGGGTGTAAGTCCGCCTGCATAGTGAGCCGCCTGCGAATGGTCGGTTAGTCCTAAATAAGTAAAACCTTTTTGAGCGCAAGCCTGCGCCATCTCTTCCAAACTCTGTTTGCCGTCGCTATCAGTAGAATGGGCGTGTAAAATACCTTTTATATGATTTAGTTCTAAAAGCGGACTGTTCTTTTTTTGCGTTTGAATATAAAAAAAATCTTCAAATAGTCCCTCGCGCAAAGGCGGCGGCGGCATTTCTAAGCCACAGGCAGCATATACTTCGGCTTCGCTTTTGAAACTATTTTTGTTCGGATTTGAAAGTTGGTGGCGATAACTTTCTTGACAGAGGCTTAAAAGGGTCTTGCCCGAAGTGCCTACCTTTTGCAGATGCGCCTGCGAACCTGTTTTTTCTACTACTTTTGCATAAAAAGAGGCAGAAGTAGTAAGATAAAAAACTACTTGTATCTCTTTTAAATGCGTTTCTTCAAAATAGCCGCGCCAAGTATAAGGATTTGACTGCGCTTTATCAAATACAAGGCTTTCTATTTGGTGCAGATTTTCAAAAATAGTAGTTCTCTGTGTTTCAAAGTCTGCAATTCCTACCACAAACGCTATTTCGCTAATAGTGGGCATTTTTCGGCGAAATTCCCCTACCTGCTGATAAATTTGCAGGTGAGGATTTTTTTCTTGTAGGCTTTGAAGGCTTTTTTGTAGGTGCAGACTCAATAGCTGCGCTGTATCTAACCTTACTTTTCCTGCTTGTTGGTTTAAAAAAACAATTTGTTCGGCAATATTTTGAGCTGTCTTTTCGCCAAAACCTTTCAAGGCACTGACACTGCCCTTTTCCAAAGCCTCCTTCAAATCGTCTAAACTTTCAATTTTTAGTTCCTGCCAAAGGCGACGCACTTTTTTTGCTCCTAAGCCCTTGATTTTCAAGACTTCAAAAAGACCTGCGGGAGTTTTTTGCTCTAATTGTTGCAATTTTTCAAAAAAGCCTTGTGCTTGTATCTGTTCAAATTTTTGGATATGATTTTTAGAAAATCCTAACCTTTCCAATTCTTTTTCGGAAGTTTGGGCTACCTCTTGGCTGATGCTATTAATTTTAAAAATTAGATTTTGATAGTTTCTAATCTGAAATTCGTTTTCGCCCAATAGCTCCATAAGTTGGGCTGTCTTCTCAAAAATTTTGATAAAATCTTTGTTTTTCATTAGGTAAAATCGTTTTTAAAAAAGTCTTGAAAATAGTTTATTGAGCATTTGTATTTTTTTATCCAAAAAAATGCGATTCGTTTTTGGAAACAAACCCCTCTTTTTGTGGTTGCTTTGCACTACAAAAGGAGGGATTTTTTAGATGCCAAACCGTTTAGATTTTGGATTTAATAAGATTGATGCGAAGGACTTATTCCTTCACAAAACGGCGCACCGCTACACGTTGTCCCTCTTTCCAAATCGAAACCAAGTAGCTTCCTTTTTGGAGGTTTTGTGCAGGAATTTCCATAACTCCTTTGTTTTCAGATGTTTGTGTCTGGAAAAGATTTCTTCCCGTTAGGTCGTGAACAGTAAGGGCGATACTTTCTTGCGTCTGCAATTCGTATGCAATCCAAACTTTTTCTGTGGTTGGATTGGGGAAAAGATTGACAAGTTCGCCTTGTGCTAAATTGTCGATGCCCGTTGGTTCGGTTGTTTGGTCTACGGGTTCTACATCAAGGGAATACTGGATAGAATTGGTGTTGCGAATTTCGAAATCATAGCGCGAAACGATAATAAAAAATTGGTCAAAATTTGTACCATTCGTTACCTCAATTTCTTTGCTATCAATTCCACCTTGTACCTCGAACGCGCCTGTGCTGCTATTGATTTTCAAAAGTTGCATGGCAACCTCGCTGCTATTGACAACCAGTTTGATTTTAAACTTTTGTTGTGAAGTATTTAGGCGAATGTAATCGCGACTGAAACGCAATAGGCGGCTATTTCCTTGCCCACTGCTGTAAGTGGTGGCAGTTCCCGAAAAGGTGAAATTATTTTCTGTGCGTACTCCTGTGCGCCCCGTAAAACGGCGAAGGCTTGTTTTGTAGTCTTCGGCACGCTCGAAGGTATAGACTCCTGCGCCGCTGCTATTGGTTAGAAGTTGGCTCGCAATAGAAAAATCGTTGAAAATTTGCTTTAAATTCCTACCCGTAACTTCATTGAGGGAGGCATTGAGGGCTACAATTTCATCTTCGCTGCGGATTTTTTCCCACGTCTTGCGGATAATCTCATAAGTAGCGGCTTCTTCGATGTATTGCATCAAAATCCAACCGCCATACCAATGTCCTTGAAAGTTACGAAATTCAGACCAGCCTTGGTCGGCGAAGTTGAGGTTTGTGGCTACGTCGGGGGCATCGAAAAGGCTTGGTAGGTACTGCAAATTGTCGTCTGCACCTGCAAAGACCTCATCTTCCATCCAAGCGGCAGTAGATTCGTAAATCCACGCCGAAGGGTTGCGAAGGCGAAAATCTACGCGATAGCCCATCTGAATGGCATGGAAAAATTCGTGTGCCGCCGTAACATTCAAAGCCACATCTTGATTGCCAAAGCCGCGATAATTGTGGCGCATTGCCATAAAACTTGTGCCTGCATTACTCTCTACAGGCGAAGAATTTGGATTGTCGCCGATAATGTCTTCGGGCTGCACATAACCATACAAACCTTCGCCGATGTCGAAGATATAGACATCATACAAGTCTGAACCGCCAATACCCTCGTCAGAAGGTGGGAAAATGTAACCTTGTCGGGTGATTTCGTCATCATAGACTTTTTCGAAAGCCGTTATCATTTTTTCAATGTAGTCGGGCGTTCCGTTGCCGTTGTTGTCGGCTACGTCGATGGCATCTGACCCAACAAGTGTAAAGTGAAAGGCGAAATGTTCGGACTCGACTACTTGTTCGCTGGCAAGGCTTGGGCGGTCTTCAAATTGTTGGAATACTTGTTTTGCCTCGTCGGTTAGCTCGTCCCACGAACCTTTTACCTGCAAAAGTAGGGGGGTTAGGCAGTTTTTATGTATCTGGTTGCGCCCGTCTGCGTGTGAGTGGTTGTGGCTTTGTACTTCTTGGAAAGCGGCGATAAGTTCCGAAGAAAGTTGGTAATTAGGCGAATTTTGCGCCTCTGCGATAGGAATTTGCAAGCCTAAGCCTATTGCAAGTCCGAGTAGGTATTTTTTCATGGGACTAAATATTTGAAAACAAAAAATAAACGGTGGAAGGAGCGGTGCTTTGAGGGCAGGGCTTCTCGAAGTGGTTTTTTCCTAACAGACGAAGGTCTATGAGGCGAAGTGGCAAAGGTGCGCTTTTCTTTTGTTTTTTTTCAAATAAAAGTCTTAAAAAAACAAAATGCGGCTCTGCCATTTGTTTTTTCTATCCCAAAAAAGCGTTGGGGCAGGTATTTTTATGCAATTTACGAAAAAAAATAAGGTCTTGACAAATTTATTCTGTGTTTGGATTCGTTCCCAATCTACATCGAGGGAAAGATAATAGCTTCTATAACTCACAAACCCTGCTGCGTTGTTTTCGTTTTCTCTGCCATAGAGCATTTTGTTTGCGCTATAGCCCACACTTAGGCTCAAAAAAGCAACCTTCGAGCGAGCAGGCAGAGGAGAAAAGGAGAGCCAATATCGCTGTCCGTTGTAGTCTTTCAAGAGCCGTTCCATAAAATTCGAACCCAACACATTGGGGCGCAAGGGAGCGTATGGCGAGGGCTGATATGAAAATTTGAGCTTGATTTTCTGCCTATGATGCCGATTTGAAAAGGCAAGTTCTTGTCCGATAAAAAGGAAACTGCCAAAGGCATTTGCGCCTAAATCGGAAAGACTTGCGCCATAAGCTGCCGAAAAGCCGTCTAAGATTTCTACGGGTAGCAGCATCAGAAAGCCCAAACTGCCGCCTACCCAAGTAGCGATTTTGCGATTTTTGGGGGTATCGGGTAGGCTTTTTCGGAAAAAGGCTTCGCCTAAGCGTCCTATTTGATAAGTAGTGTAGGCGTGTCCGAGCTTGTCCATTTGTCGCCATTGGGGGCTATCATCAAAAAAATGAAAAGGGCTGCGCGGTGCTTTTGCATACCAAAGCCTATCTAATCCGTACAGACCTGCACCGTAGGCAGTGCCTAAGCCCAGAAAAGGCACAAACTTTGTTTTTTTCTTCGTTTCTTTGTTTGCCGTCTGTTTTTGGGGCAGTGAGTCTGAAAGTGCAAATTTGCCCTTCTCTGCACCCTTGCAAAGGGGGATTAGGGCGGCTAAAAAAAGAGCATAAATCCAACCTAATTTGGAAATTTTGCGTTTTATCATTATCTTTCCTCTGTTTTGGGTAGTAAAAGCTGTTTTTTTTGTATCTTTATTGCAGAAATGGCTTTGAAAAAGTGGTCGTCTTCTCTGTCGTTTGTTTTGGTTAGAAAAGTTAGGCAGAGTTGGTGTTTGAAACGACCTTAGACTTCGTTATGCAATTTTCACCTTCAAATTTATACATTTATGGCTTCATGGTTGTATCCGCTCGCTTATTTGGGCATGTTGGCTTCGGCGGCGATTTGGTTTTATTTTAAAGAGCGCGAACAGAGCCTGCGCTTCACACGCCATACCTTCGGGGTTTCGCTGCTCCTCTACATTCTTTCGCTTTTTATCAATGAAGGCGGTGTTTTGTACGATTTATTAGGCGTGCTTACTCCTGATATGGCGATTTTAGTCGTTACGGTCTTGATTTTAAACCGTTACGCGCCTCGTCCGAAGATGATTTATTTTATGGTCTTTGCGATTTTGGCAGGTCTGAAACTGTTTTTCCTCGACCCTGTCAAAGAAAAAGCCATTCACTACGTATTTAATTCGCCAGCCGAAATTTGCACCGCCGAGGGTGAATTGTACCGTTCTACACAAAAAGAAAAAGCCCTTGCCCAAAATTTGGCACAAGAAGGTGAGCTTTTGGTTTTATTAGAAAATGAAAACAATCTAACGGCGGATATTGCCACCCTAACAGAGGTTTTGAAACCTTTTCAAGCAGAGGTGCGCCTTGCTTTTGCTTCCGTAAAATCTAAGTCGGAAACGCGCTTAGACGAATATGCCCTTGTCGATATTCCTACTCAACATTTGGCAGATATTGAAACCATTAAAAAATTGATAGAAGAGACGGGGCTTGTCGCTGATATTGAAAACAACGAAATCTTGAAACTCGATTTGCCTTCTTCATCAAACTACAAAGTAACCAAAAATCCAAACTACGGAGTCAATGACCCTGATGTGAAAAATTTATGGGCTTTCGAGGCGATGGAAATTGACAAATTGTATCAAATTTTGCGCAATACTACCCCTAAGAAAAAAGCAAAAGTCTTTATCTTAGACACAGGCGTCGAAGCCGACCATGAAGATTTGAGCGACCAATACGCTTCCGTAGAAGCGGGCTATGATTACGACAAACTTGGACACGGTACGCATTGTGCAGGTATTGCAGGAGCGGTATCCAACAATGGAAAAGGAATTGCGTCAGTAGCTTTGAATCAAAACTTTTTTACCATTACCAGCATCAAAGTTTTAAGCGATTCGGGTTATGGTTCGCAAGAAACGGTCATTGCAGGCATCATAAGGGCAGTAGATGAAGGCGCAGATGTGATTTCGCTTTCTTTGGGCGGTCCTTCTGACGACGATTACCAAAAGGCTTACCTTGAAGCAGTGGCTTATGCTGAAAAGTCAGGTGCTATTTTGGTAGTGGCGGCAGGCAACTCAAACGAAAATGCCAAATACTTCTCGCCTGCCAATGTAGAAGGCGTAATTACGGTAGCGGCAGTAGATGCAGAGCTAAACAAAGCCGATTTTTCTAATACCGTAGAAGATTTGAAGATGGGCATTGCTGCGCCGGGTGTCCAGATTTATTCTACCTTCCCCAACGGCACTTATCGCTATTTGAGCGGAACTTCTATGGCAACGCCTTATGTGGCAGGCATTATCGGTTTGGCAAAGGCTCTAAAACCCGACCTAACGGCAAAAGAGGCGCACGCGCTTTTGCAAGGCAGTGGAAAAGAACTCGCCGAAAGCGAAAAGGTAGGAATTTTTGTGCAGCCTGCCCAAATGATAGCGGACCTCAAAGACTAAAAGCGGCTTGATTTTGAGTTTGATGACATCAAAATAGATAGGGGGCAAAACTTGGCTTTGTCCCCTATCCTGTTTTCAGGGTTGTATATTCGAAAACTTCGCGTAACTTTGCAGGATTTTACGAAAACGCAAGGCGGCACGCGCCCTTATTCAACCCCCTACTATGAGATACACCAAACGCAAAAAAGCAGTCCTTTTGCTCGAGGACGGCACTTGTTACGACGGCTTCTCGATTGGCAAAGTCGGCACCACAGGCGGCGAAGTCTGTTTCAATACAGGCATGACTGGCTATCAGGAAATTTACACCGACCCTTCTTACTATGGGCAAGTGGTTGTCAATACCAATTCACATATCGGCAATTACGGCATCATCGAGTCGGAAGTAGAGTCGGCAAGTGTCAAGATTAAAGGCTTGGCGGTACGCAACTTTTCCGATATTTTTTCTCGCCTCTCTGCCAAACATTCCTTGCAAGACTACTTAGAAATGGCGGGTATTGTGGGCATTGCCGAAATAGACACACGCGCTTTGGTGCGCCATATCCGCCATAAAGGGGCAATGAACTGCCTTATTTCGTCGGAAGATTTGCCCATAGCGGCATTGAAAGACAAATTAAAAAATATTCCTGATATGAAGGGCTTGGAGTTGTCATCTTTTGTTACAACTGACAAGCCTTTTTTATTAGGCTCGGAAACGGCAAAATATAGGATTGCCGTCTTAGATTTGGGTATTAAGCGCAGTATCCTGCAAAATTTTGTCGAGCGCGGAGCGGTTTGTAGGGTCTTTCCTGCCCGCACTACCTTTGCCCAGATGGAGGAGTGGAAACCCGACGGCTATTTTATTTCCAACGGACCGGGCGACCCTGCCAGCATGGACTATGCCATCGAGACCGTCCGCCATATCTTGGCTGCCAATAAGCCCATTTTCGGGATTTGTTTGGGACATCAGATTTTGGCGCAAGCAGTGGGCATAGGCACTTACAAGATGCACAATGGACATCGCGGGCTAAATCACCCTGTCAAAAATCTTGTTTCGGGCAAATGTGAAATTACTTCTCAAAATCACGGTTTTGCCGTCAGCAGAGAGCAGCTCGAAGCCCATATAGAGGTGGAAGAAACCCATCGAAACCTAAATGACAACACTGTGGCAGGGATTCGCCTCAAAAATAAGAAAGCCTTTTCGGTACAATATCACCCCGAATCTGCCCCCGGTCCTCACGATTCGCGTTATCTTTTTGATGACTTTATCGCATTGCTGCAAAACTAAGCCTGCCGCTGCCCCTTTCAAAACATAGAAGCCTTTTATGGGTTTTGGTATAGAGATGCGCCCTTTGCCGTAAAGTAAAGGCGCATCTCTGAATTTAACCAAAAAAGCAGGTTGTTTAAAAATCAATCTTTCACTTTAACCGTTTTTGCTATGTCGAATCAAATGCCTTTAAAAAGTAATACGCCCATGCTTTGGGTTATTCGCGTCGTTTCGGTGCTTATTCCGCTTGTTGTGGCGTTGCTTCTCTACATCGACCGCTTTTATACCTTAGAAGTGGGCTTCGATACCAAAGTTTTGCCTCACCTCAACGCCTTCCTCAATTCGGGAACTGCCCTGATGCTTATTACGGGTTTTGTTTTTATTAAAAATAAAAATATCCAACTGCATCGCCTTTGTATGATGACTGCCTTTGTACTTTCCTCTTTTTTCCTAATTTCTTACGTACTCTATCACGCCACACAACCTTCTACACCCTTTGGGGGCGAGGGGCTGATTCGCTACTTCTACTTTTTTATCTTGCTAACCCATATTGTCTTGGCGGCAGTGGTTGTTCCTTTGGTTTTGTTAGCTATTTACTATGCTTTTTCTAATCAGATAGAAAAGCACAAGAAAATGGTCAAATGGACGTTCCCCGTCTGGACTTATGTCGCCATTACAGGGGTCTTGGTCTATTTGATGATTAGTCCCTACTATGTCTAAGGTAGTTGTTTTTATCGTTTTTTTATGATGAAAAAAACAAGTTTTTATCTCTAAAAGCCGCCTTTTATAGCCCTTCTGTGAAGTGTTTTTTGCATCAAAAGCGGCTCTCTTTATTTGAGCAACTGTGAAAATAGGATAGAGAAGGCAAATATTTTGGAAATTTTTAAGGACTTTGGGGGTGCAAAATTTTCGCAATCGCTACCTTTTTGCTACCTTGCTTATCAGAAAACTGCACCCCCAGACTCAACAAAAAACAGAAAGCACTATCCCTTTCACAAAAAAACTACCATGCAAAATTATCCTAACTATTTTACCTTTCCTTTTGTGCGGCAATTTCAACATTGGAAAAGTAAGACAATAACTACACTTGTTTTTATGACGGTATGCCATTTTTATAGTGGTATTTTTTTTCCCTTAAAAGCCCAAAATTCAACCCAAAATCCGCCGCAAGATTCCCCACAAGATAGCACCTCTTTCAATCATTCCGAGCGCGAATCCATCACTTGGAACAATCCGCGCCTTCCGAAGGTGGAAAGTTTGCGCTTGCAGTCCATTCCTTTGCTGCTGCCCTTAGAAAATGAACTTTTGAATATTTCTACCAAAGATATACAACTAAATAAAATACTATTTGTAGAATTAGTTGAGGAAATGCCGCCGCCGAATCTTCGCAACTACGCCAAGTTGAATGTAGGCAATTATGCCGCTTGGCAGCTTGAAAGCCTACTTGAACTCACCCCCCAAGAAGATTGGACGATAGAGCCTTTCATCAATCTACGTGGCACGCTTTGGGGCGAAAAAGATAGGCGCAACTCCTCTTTTTCGCAGGCAGATGTGTCTTTAAAACAAAAAATCAGCCTCAATGAAAAAACAAAAACTACGAATTGGGTGCAATTTCGCCGTCAAGCCTTCGGGTTGTATGGCTACCAAATAAGCCCCGAACAGACTCCACCCGATTGGAAGCGCATCAGGCAGACGGCTTATAGTTTTTCAGTTATTCAAGATTTATATAAAAGGCATATTGGAAACTCAAATTCTTTTTTGCGTTTAAAAGGAAACTACTTTTTCGACAACCCCAAAAAAGAAAAACGCAGCAAGGAACTAACGGCAAACTTGCATTTTAATAATACTTTCTATTTTGACAACAAAATGCGCCCACTTGCCGAGCGGCTTCTTTATGAAGAGGAGCATACAAAGGTAAAAACCTTACCTCTGTACTTTTTTTCGGAAATAGATTGGAAAAATGACATCTCCCATTATAGCCCCCAGAATCTACCAACGGATTCTCTGACTTTTGAGCAGACGCGCTTTTTCAGTCAATTAGGTTTGGAATGGGGTGTCAAAAATAAAAAATGGACGCTTAGTGCAGGGCTGCAAACTTTGTATAGTCGAGCCGCTTTTTTGCAGCAGACGGCACTGCAAACCAAACGGCAGTGGCATTTCTTTCCCAAATTAAGTGCGAGCTATCTGCTTGCACCCTTGCACACAAATTTTTATTTGAATAGTTTTTCTGCCTCACAACCTATTCATTTAGAAGAACTTAGCATAGAAAATCCCTATTATGCCTTTGCCTTAGTGTTGCCAAATTTAATTAGGTGGCGCAATGAAATTGGTGCGAAAATAGATTTTTCTAAAAATTTCAATTACAAAATGTCTGCCTTCAAACCCATGCCCAGTGTTGCAACTTTGGCGCAGGTAGAATTTATTTATGAGCGTGTAGAAAACCTGCCACTTTGGATACATAGTCCCCAAGACTCGACAACTTTTAGCCTTATTACTGACCGCGCACAGGTTTTTCAACTGCATTTTGAAGCACAAGTACGCTTTTCCCATTTGCCTTTGCGCTTTTTTGCTAGTACCGATTTGATGAAATATCAACTTCAAAATCAGCAACAGGCGTGGTATTTGCCCACTTGGATAGGAAATGTAGGGGTAGAATACCTATTTTTGAAAAAAATAGAAGCAGAACTTACATGGCTTTGGCAGACAGGTAGAAGCTATCAAAGGGCGACAGAGGTAGGAAAGCTACCTGATATTCACGAATTAAACCTTGCTTTCGGCTATTTGATGTCGAAAAATTGGACTGTTTCGGCAGGTTGTCGCAATGTTTTGGGTTTGCAGCGAGAGGATTTTTGGGGATATGACCGCCTCCGTTGGCAGGCTTTTGCAGGGGCTAAGTATGCTTTCTAATGGCATTTTTCTTGCCTTTGACACTTTATAGGGTTAAGTGGTTGATTGTCAATGACTTGCGTTTTTTTAGTAGCACTACATTTTAGGCTAAATGTTTGGTTTTCAAGCACTTGTATTTGGTTGATAAAGTGAGAAAATTCCAAGAGTCAAATTTTACTTAGTCAAATTTTATTGAGCCAAATTTTATTTGGAAGTAAAAAATGTAAAAACATGATTTTTTGCAGAACCTACGCGCTAAATGCACCCCACCCCAAACCCCGCCCTCATAGGGCGGGGCTTCTATTCGGTATCATTTTTTTTGCATTTATGCAAAAAAAATGACTTGATTTTCGAACCCTCCCCTATGGGGGGAGGGCAGGGTGGGGGTTCGGGAGGTTTGCGCGAAGCACAAAATCCCACTTTCTGACCTTTGTAACAATGTTGCTTTGGGTTGCATTGTAGGCTTCTGTCGTTGTAAGGGACAAGACACTGCCTTGTCCCAAGCCTGATTGAAATAAAATAGAATTTTTTATAGACACCCCAAAAAAGTAACGCCAAGTTCCAACTTCGTGCTGTAGGCTGAACAAGGTTTATTTCCAAGTCTGATAGACGGCGGCGATACCCTTTTCAAGTTCAATTTCGGCTTTCCAACCCAGATTGTGTAACTTGCTGACATCTAAGAGTTTGCGCGGCGTACCATCGGGTTTGGTAGGGTCAAAATAAAGTTCGCCTTCAAAACCGATTACTTTTTTCACCAACTCGGCTAAGGCTTTGATAGAAAGGTCTTCACCCGTTCCGATATTGACAAATTCCTCTGAATCGTAGGTTTCCATCAGAAAAACGCAGGCAGCCGCCAAATCGTCGGCATGCAAAAATTCGCGCTTGGGGCTACCTGTCCCCCAAATCTCAACCTTTACTGCTTCGCCTTGCAGGATAATGCCATACTTAGCAAGTTGCTCCAAAATGGCTGCTTCCGATTCCTGACTCCAATCTTTTCCCTCGATGCCAAAATCTTTTAGGTTTTTGCGCAGGGCAGCCCAATCTTTTTGCATCAAACACTTGCCTAAGTGCATTTTTCGCATCAGGGCAGGCAGCACGTGCGAATTTTTTAGGTCGTAATTGTCTTTTTCGCCATATAAGTTTGTAGGCATAACGGAGATAAAATGACTGCCGTATTGGTGGCGATAGGCTTGGCAGAGCTTGATGCCCGCAATTTTTGCCAACGCATAAGGCTCGTTGGTAGGCTCTAATTCACCCGTAAGCAAATACGCCTCGCGCAAAGGCTGTGGCGCAAATTTGGGATAGATGCAAGAAGAACCCAAAAAGAGTAGTTTCTTCACACCAAAACGGTGTGCCGCCTCTATCAAATTCGCCTCCATCATCAGGTTGTCGTAGATAAACTCGGCGCGATAGGTATTGTTCGCCCAAATGCCGCCCACTTTTGCCGCCGCAACAAAGACCCAATCAGGACGTTCCTGCTCAAAAAAGGCTTCTACTGCACTTTGGCGGCGCAGGTCTAATTCCTTTGAGCGGCGTGTAATTAAATTTTGATACCCTTTTTGGTGCAGTGTTTTAGAAATAGCCGAACCGACCATGCCGTTGTGTCCTGCTACATAAACTTTGAGCAATTTTTTTTCAGCCGTTGTCATATAAAATGAAATAAGAGGAATAGAAACAACAGGTTTTTCAGAACGCGACAAAGATAGCCAGCTGCCTTGTACGCTGTTGTTTCTATATTTTTAGGGTTTGAAAGGTTGGAAAGCACAATGTTATCGCATCAGATAAATCTTGCCAATATTTTTCTTGAAAAGGTCGTCGCGTGCGGTTTGTCGCTTTTCGAAATCTTGCTCTCTATCGCGGATATAGACCTTGTAGAGATAGACCCCGTTGGCAAGTTGGTCGCCGAAATCGTCTTTTCCGTCCCAAGCAAATTCGCTGATGTTGTCGCCAATTCGGATTGCCCCAAGTTCGTCTTTATGAATCGTGCGGACTACTTTTCCTGTGATGGTCATGATTTGAATCCGCATCTCGTCGGGAATATCCGTACCTGTTAGGGTAAAGACAAATCGCATGCTGGTGGAAAAAGGATTGGGATAGGGGTAGAAATTCGTAATGGCTGCCTGATTGATAACTTGGAAGGAAATTTTGTAGGGTTCTAAACCTGCGCGATTGCCTGTAACATCTGCCGCCTCTACCAAAAGGGTGTAAGTGCCATCGGGGAGTTTTTCCGAAGGTTTGTACTCTATCCTAAAATTATTGTCTGCCGAAGCAAACCACTGCACATTATCGCCCTCGAAATCCAAGCGTATGCTGCTGCAAGTATCGCAAGCCATCAAGAAAAGATTGATACCTACCGTATCCTGACGGACAAGGTACTGGTTTTCATCTTTCAAAGAAACCGTTATGAGCGGCTGCGGCGAAACGATGTCGCCATTCAAGATATGCACGCCATCGAAGGCAACATCTAAGACGGGATTTATGTCGTCGGGCTTGACCAAAAATTGCGCCTGCAAGATATTGTTTTCATAAATCTGCTCACGCTGAATTTTGGGGTTGATATAAACCACAACGCTATTTTCACCTCTAAAATCGAGCGAATAGAGGCTCATCTGAAAAGAGAGTTGCTGCCCTGCGGCTAAGGAGCTAAGGGTGTCTGTTTTTTCGGTAATTGTGCCTGTGGTGATGTTGCGAATGGCATAACGCACCTGCAAAGGCTCGTCAAAATCGTTGCCCGAAATATTTTTAAAGAAAAAGCGTATCCTAACCGAATCGCCTTCTATCACTTCTAAGCGCGTATTTTGGCGGTATGAAAGTGTATCATACATCAAAACGCCTTCGGGAACTTCGCGATAAACCACCTGCCAACGGCGTAGCTGCGGAGGCGTGCGATTGAGAGAATCTATCAAAGTGGCTTTTAGGCGCAAATAAGGATAAACATTGGCATCAATGTCCTGAATGTCGTAGGCATCTTGGCGGATGTCGGCGCGTAAGAGCGTTTCTGTGCCATTCAAATCTACGCCTAAGAGGTCGAGCTGCCAAGCATCTCCTTGTCGGTTGTTGTCTAAGGGCGAAATTTTGCGATGCACATTTGTCCAACTTTCTGCGGGTCCTATCAAAGTAGAGCGGACAAGTCCTCTGTCGGGTGTGCCTCTAAAAGTATGTTCATAGACAAAACTGCCGCGGCGTTTATCGCCTGCCCCTTCATAGATTTGGACAATCGCCGAATTTGCGCCTTTTTTACCAATAATCACAAAAGGCTCGCCATTGACAGGAATAAAACCATTGACCCCAATACGCGGCAGTTGTGTAGCAAAACTATAACCCGAACTATTCGCTACCGTCGCATGCGTCGACATAAAAACTACCCAATGACCTTCGGGCGTGGCATCAATAAAATCCTTTAAGGCATCTACGCCTCTAAAAAACTGCGGAATGGAAGCCGCCACAAGGGACGCGCCACAGCCTTCGGTGGGTTGTGGGTTGAAAAATTCGCCTGTATTGGGGTCTATGGTAAGCCCCATGATGCGCGTATTCCTACAATCGCCTTCCACTAAGGTAATGCCATCGGCAATGATTTTGAAATTGTTTCTATCAGGGTGTTGAGAGCCATAAGCCTCAAAGCGCATATTTTTGGTGAAATCTTCGATGTTCCATTGCCAAAGGGCTTCATCGCGGCTCAAAGTGGTTAGCTCTGCCTTTGCAAATTGGTGAATATGCGTCTGCGACCAGCCTTCGGGACTATTGGGAATATGAATAAAAGAAGAAGTAGCCCAAGTGGTATCCTCGCCTTGTTTGGGGTCGGCATAGCGGACGCGCCAAAAATAGACCAAGCTATCGCGCAAGTCGGGCAAACTGACGCGCCATTGGGTTGTGGTGTAATCGGTTGTGAAATGCGTCTGCCGCAAAGCACTATTAAAATGTTGTGTGGTATCAATTTGAAACTCATAACGGCGCAAGGCATCTAATACATTGGCGTTTTGTGCGATTAAATCCAGCGGTTGTGCATTGACAATGCTATACTCCTTTGGCGCAAGGGTAATCATACTACCCACAGAAAAGAAATAGTCTAAGATGGCGTAATTGTTATCTTCGCGGCTCTCGTCTATCTGCTCATTGTAATCGACAAAGACTTCAAAACGATTGACACCATACGCGCCACTTCGCTTTTCTTCGGGCGTGCGGATTTTACAAATTATCGTATCCTCGTTATTGATATGAAAAACCTCGCTTATATGCGCCCACTCATTTTCACCATTGGGATAAGTGCGGCGGATTCGAAGCGTAAAACGCTGCCTATTGGTATCTACTAAGCCCAAATTGGCAATACGCACCTGAATTGCAAAAGAATCCGCTTGTATCAAAGGATTGATGTTGGGTGCGAAGGGCTGCACCTCCAAACGGCTATTATCGACCATGTAATCGGTCTTTTCGAAAGGAATGAGGCGCACAGCAGGGTCGCCCTGCAAAACAATCTGTTGGGAAGAAGCCACAGAAAGCGGATTATTTGCGCCTGTCCTTCTTAAAAATTGTCTAATATTTTGCTGCATCACCTTTCCAAAAGGAGCATTGAGATAATTGACATCAGCAAAGGCGGTTTCGTAGAGCGTTTGGGTATAAAGGCGAAGCTGCCCACTAAAACCCAAATGTGCATGTGCCAAAAAGAGAATTGCCCCTTTATCAGGCGTGTGCATCCAATCCTCGGCAAAGGTGGTGAAGTTGGTAAAAATGTCGCCTGTGGTGCAGCCATTGACAATCACCAAAGGATATTTGCCTTTGTTATTATAGCCCAATCGCAAATCGGAGGGTCTGCCAATTTCTATGTCGGTAAAATCGAGGCTTGCGTGTCCGAAGAAATTGACAACCGAAAGACCGTTGTTGAGCTGGTCGGCGATATTGATAAATTCTACAAAGTCGGTCGTCTTTTTAGCAATCGCCGACACATTTGCCCCTACATAATCGCCTTCCGCAATGGCTTCAAAGCCTTCCATGTAGCGTCGGAAAAGGTTGTGTTCGTTGGCAGTTTTGCCCCCGCTTAGGTGGAGCATGTTTTTGCGCCAACTTTGGTCGCCTACGGGCGATTCGTGTTCTTTTACTTTATCGAGATATGCCAAGACTTCGGCAGGGGTTCGTGCCGCCAATCTGCCTGTGGCTAAGGCAGGAACGTGCCTTTCACCACTCAAACCTGCGGTGAGGGCATGGTCGGAAGGGGGCGTGCCATAAGGCATAATATTGACGATGTCGAGGCGCGTGCTGCGCGGAAAGCCCTTTCCGACAATAAACAAAAATTCGGGGTTGCCATTATCCATCACATATTTGACAAAACGCCTGATAGCCAAAGGGTTAGGTTCGCCAAAAGAAAACCAATCGTAAAGCGTTTCTACATTCAGCACATAGGGCGTGTAATTGCCTCCTGCCGCTGTACGACGGTAAGCAGCATACGCCTCTACGGGGTCGGCTACCTCGCCTACTCGCTCGCGCAAGAGTGAGTGCGTGATGATAAGGTAGTTTGCCGCCGCTGCCAAACTTGCATTAAAGCGGCTCATCTCTACCCTTTCCATAGCAAGTGGCTCGAAGGTTTCGTTTGAAACCCAAAGCCTGCGCCCATTTTCGGTTTGGGGGACAAGAAAGCTATGACGTGCGCCACTTCTTGTGCCTTCCAAAAGGCGATAATTAAAAGGGTCGGTGATGTCTAAGGTGCGAAAATCCGAATCTAAGTCTTCTATTTCTACAAAAGAACGCCCATTTGCGTTGGGAACAAGTTGGAAATTTTTGCTATTGCCTATCATCTTAAAGGCTTGTGGGTAGCGCAAGGCAGCGTAATTGACCGCATACGTACCTGAAATGTTATTGGCAGGATTTAGAAAGGTCTGATAATAGAAGACCAAATTTGCCCCATTGACACTGCCCAAAATATTGAGGCTATCGATGATAGAAAGGTCGGCGACCTGAAAGTTTTGCAGCGTTAGGTCGGCAAGCTCGAAGGCAGGACTATTCGCTCCTACAAAAAATTTGACCTTGTTTTCATTATTCCATCTACCCAAAAGCCCTGTTTCTATGCGTGGCAGATAGGCAGTATCCGCTACCAAGTTTTGAACAGGAACGCTCAAAACGGCAAGCGGCGCGGTAGTACCCCCATTGATGTAGCCGATAGCGCGTGTAGAAAAGCCTTTTCCATACTCCCAATCGCTGGTAATGCAGCCTTTCCCATCTAAGGACACAAAACTTGTCGGATAAAGGGGTCCTTGTGTAAAAGTATTGATGGCAGTGCGGACGCTGTGTTCGAGGTGAAAACGCTCCTTGGGCAAATTGTCGGTATTGGGTAAATTAAGGGTTTCGAGGCGTTTGCCGCGCCCTTCGGCTTCTAAGGTGTAGGTCAGATAGTAGGTTGTGTTTGCGCCATGAATAGAATGGTGCGGATTGGTTCTTCTGCCATTTTCATACAAAAGGGTATCCGATTCGCCTTCATTGGCAAAGGCAAAAAATTCTATAAAATCGCCTGCAATAAAACCTACGCTGGGGTCTGATTGAATACGAATTGGAATTTCTTTGCCATGATGAAAGACCTGATAGCGTAGGCTCTGCACCTGCTGTCCGACAGGAAAGCGAAGCTCCGCCAATCGTTCTTGGCTGATTCTATGCCACCCCGTTTGATTGACCGTAATTTTGACATAAACCTTGTTGGGGTCTTTAATCCATTCCATAAAAGGCTGATAATCTTGTCGCAGGTCGCCGCTTTGGGCAAAAAGTGCGAAGGGTTGCCAAAGGAGCGCGACTAAGCCCAAACACAAGAGAAGGCATCTTCCTTGTTTTTGCGTTTTGCTCAAAAAATGCTCGCTTTGGGGGGTAGAAAGAGAAGCCGAAAGTAAGGAAAGCAACATCATATCGAAGATAAAGGCGGTAGGTAAAGTGGCAAAAAAGGACTTGTGGGCAGGTAGCACCCTCGAAGGCTTCAAAAAAAGAGCAGCAAGATAAGGACGCTGGCTTTTGAAACCTTCTTAGCCTACAAATTTAGCCCAATTTAGCTAAAAATAGCGAAAAAAGTGCGAAAATTAGCCTACCCTATCGCGAAAAAGTTGAAAAGTAGGACAAAAGACAAGGCAAATGCCCTCTCTGCCAAGTCTGGAAGGCGAAAAAAACGCTTTTTTATCCGTTTTTGGAAAACTGTGCTGCAAAATTGAATCGAAATTTGCAAAAAAAGTGCAAATTTGCCCTATCGTTCTGTGCATGCTCTTTTTTGCTCTGGTCTTTTCTTTTCTGCCTTCGGTTTCGAATCTTCTGACGCTTGCGCTTATGTTCTTTTTTATCCAAAACACCCTTATCGAGTTGGTTGCTCAAAAGCAAACGGCGACCCTTGATTTTATACTCCCTCATTTTTCTGATTTTGAAAAACACTACCGTCAGTGGCAGCAGGAAGCCTTCGTTCCTACACAAGCTCGCCAAATTAGAATAGGGGTAGCAAATTTGCCGCTTTTTTTAGAGCAAATGCAAAATTATTTTCACTACATCTCGGCTGCGGGGGGGGATAGTCAGAAAAGAGGACGCGATTCTTTTTATCAGAAGGCGCGGCTTTTGGGATTTGCCCAAAGGACACATCGAAATGTATGAAGATTCGCAAAGTGCTGCCCTGCGCGAAGTGGAAGAGGAAACAGGTATCAAAGCCCTTATCACGCACCAAGAGCCTATCCTTACCTATCATACCTACACACAGGCAGGGAAACCGATAATGAAAAAGACCTATTGGTATCAAATGGCGTGTTTAGACGAAAGCCAAAGCCGTCCCCAGATAGAGGAAGACATTTCAGAAGTAGTGTGGGTAAAAAATCAGGACATAGAAATGCCACTTTCACAGACCTTTGCTTCTATTAGATGGGTGCTTCAAAAAAAGATATAAGATAAGGATAAAAAAATGCGATAAAAAAATTTTTTAAGTCTGGAAGCCCTTTTTTATTTCAATCTAACTTAGGACAAGGCACTGCCTTGTCCCTACCTCATTTGCATCTGATTGTCAGAACTTTATTTAGCTTTTAGCCTGCTACTAAAATGGCAGCCAAGACCCAAGTAGGTCTGCCATTCACCATTTTTTTTGTGAAATGAAACATATAATAAGTTTCAGTAGTCAGGACGCGGTCTTTATCCGAAACGGGTATGCTGCTGGGCGTAGCCTTGCGGAAGGCAGCCACATTTTCGGACGACTCAAAGACCATTTCATAATCTTCATCATTACTAAGGAGGTCATTTAAAAAGCGTTGGGCGTATTCGTCTGTGCCTTCGGTATAAAAATAGTTCCTTACGGCAGCGCGATTTTTACTCAATACCTGCTTTTTGAAGTCATTGAAAAAGGCATCGAAGCCCTCAAAACCTTTCTCTTCGTGCTGCTTAATCAGGGTAGCATTGCGCTGCTCTATGTCGGAAAGATTGACATTGCTTGAAGTGGGTCTGTACCAACTCTTGTCGGCAAAATAATCCTGCCACTGCTTTTTACTAAATTTATAGCCCTTTCGCGCATAGATTTCATTGCGCATAACTGCCCAATTCTCCGCCTCGATGAGGTCTTTCTCTGTTACCAAACGCTTGGCGGTGAAAGGATATTCACCTTGTGCTTTTAGCAGGTACGAAAAAGAAAAAAGACAAGAAAATAAAAAGATAAAGTTCCAAATTTTTGGGTGCTGCATACAGAAAAAAAGATAAGATGAAGGAAAGATAAGGTTTTGCTACAATTTTGATAACTTTTTGATAAAAGGGACGTTGTTGCAACGGTAAAAGTTTTAAATGCACCCCACCCCAAACCCCGCCCCCATAGGGCGGGGCTTTGATTCGTTATCATTTTTTTTGCATTTATGCAAAAAAAATGATTTGTATTTTGAACCCTCCCCTATGGGGGGAGGGCAGGGTGGGGGTTCAGGAGATTTGCACCAAGCACAAAACCCCGTTTTTTGACCTTCTGACCATTGTAACAACGCCATAAAAGGCAAAAAAAACACAAACCAAAAGGTAGGCAGAAAGACAAGCGCAAAAATAGCAATTTGTATGCCTGCCTCCATCAGGCTTGCTTTTATTTTTTTGAAAAAAAACAAAAAGCGGCGCAACCCCAACTCGCCTTTTTGCATCTTAGAAACAAATCACATTCGCTTTTGCCTCTTTTGTTTCACCCCTTTTTGAAGCCGATGCCTACTTTTACCACTACTTGCTATGCGATTATTCTCCTTTTCTTCTAAAAATGAAAAAGCGGCACTTGCCTATCACCCCCAAACGCCCGAAATAGAGCTAATAGAAGGGTGTAAGCAACAAAACCGCTTGGCACAAAAAGTTTTATTTGAAAAATACCATCGCAAGATGTTGGCGGCAGTGCTGCGCTATGTCAGCCATCAGATGGAGGCAGAAGACATCTTGGCGCAAGCCTTCATCAAAGTCTTTGAGCATTTGCCCAATTACAGAAACGAAGGCAGTTTCGAAGGTTGGATACGACGTATCGTAACCAACGAAGCCTTGGGCTTTTTACGCAAAAAAAAGCACCTCTATTTCGAAGAAATAGAACAAGCCGATTGGAACGGACACACCACACCGCCAGACGACCGCCTCGAAGTAGAGGAACTGATGGCACTCATCGAGTCTTTGCCCGAAGGCTACCGCACCGTTTTCAATCTCTATGTGGTAGAAGGCTATAGCCACCAAGAAATAGCCGAGCAGTTGGGCATTTCAGAAAATACCTCAAAATCGCAACTAAGTCGCGCACGTGCCTTGTTGCAAAAATGGTTAAAAAAAAATGAAAATCTGAATAGGGCAGTAGGCTAACTTCGCCCTCGCTCTCTTTTCCTTTTTATGCTTTTCTTCTTTTCCACTTCGATTAGAACGACCTTTTATATCACCTTCTTGGCAAAACAGAAATCTTATGAATCCATCAAATAACATATCGCCACAAAATCCATTAGACCTAAGCCTTCGAGAACGTCTTTTGCGTCAGGAATTGCAGGCGCAAGAGAAAACAGCACAAGACCCCAACAAACTTTGGGAAAAAATAGAGGCAGGCTTAGAAGCCAAAACTTCGAAAAAGCGTTTCCCCCTTTGGATTCCGATAGGAGTCGCCGCTTCTCTTTTGGCAGCAGTTGTGGCTTGGCAGCTATTAGATAAAAATGCGCTGCCTCAGGCAGGGGAGCCTATCTTTGTGGCACAAAAGGTAGAAACTTCCCAAACAGACAAGGTTATGGCTAATAAAATGCCAACAAACGACCTTCCTACCGAAGAAAAAACACCCATAAGCGAAAAAAATAGGGTAGCAGGTGCAACCTTATCTGAAACAAAGGCATCTTTCGAAGCAGAAGTTAGTGCAAATTCAACTTCAAAAAATGAAAGTATGACTTCTATTTCAGTTCAAAACAAAAAGCAGACTACTAAAATTGCTTCCCTTGTGCAAGACTCGCCTACCAAAGAGGTAGCCCCTGCGAAAGAGGCTCTCCGAATAGAAAAAGACGCGCTGGTGCAGCAAGTAGAAAATCCTAATATGCTTTTGGCACAAAACAATAGCCTTCAAGAAAGTTCGCCTTGGACGCAGGGCAAAAAAGAAGAAGGCAGTGAAAGTGGCAAAAAAATGTATATCACCATCAAGTTTGGGCAGACCGAAGAACCAGCCTTAGCCCAATCGGAAGGCAGCGAAACCCCAACCGAATTGAGCCGCGCTAAGGCAATTTTGAGAGAGGCTTGGAACTTGAAGGCAGGAAAGAAAGTGGAATGGCGCAATGTTTTGCCTGAAAGCGGTCAGACTAAATCTTATTAAAACTCCCCAAAGTACAAAAACGAAAAATTATGAAAAACGCATCAAAGCCCCTTGTAGCCTTACTTTTCTCGGCTCTGCTTCTTTTTATCGGATTTTTTTCCGAAACCCTACAAGCCCAAACGCATACCCGTAGGATTCACAACGACACAATTTTTATAGAATTTGGCGATAGCAGTCAGATGGTTTTGTATCTGAAAAACCAACAAGATTTTGAAGACCTCAAAGAAACCGACCTCAACGCCCTTGTAGTCCGCTTAGGACAGTACCTCGATTCGGCAGGCAAACAGACCGAAAGCCTCGAAATAGAAGTAGGCGAAGGTACAGAAAAACAAGTTGTGCAGATGGAAGTGGAAGAAAGGCAGGAAAAAGGCAAGAAATTTTTTCAGTTCCGCATCTCTAAAAAAGAAGGGGTAATTGTCAAAACCAATCTCGGTTTGGGTAGGAATCATTACGTTGATACGACAAATAAAACACGTGTCTATCACTACCGCCGCACGCGCCAAAGCATTAATTTTGATTTTGGTTTGAATAATTACTTGGAAAATGGAAATACGCCCAAAAATACGCCCTACGATTTGCGTCCGCTTGGCTCGCGTTATTTTGCGGTAGCCCCTACTTTTAAGACCCAACTTTTTAGCAAAAATAGCCCTTTTATTATCCAATACGGACTTGAATTTTCTTGGTACAATTTCATGTTTGCAGGCAACCGAAGAGTAAGCAGCGAAAACGGACTTACCTTCTTCGACTCGCCAACTGACCTAAAAAAGACCAAGTTAGTAGCTGCCTATGCCAGTTTGCCCTTTCTTATGCACGTAGATTTGGCAAAAGACAATCGTACCAACCTCAAACTTGCCTTTGGCGGTTATGCAGGGTATCGCGTGGGAAGTTATACCAAAATCGTCTATTCTTTGGCAGGCGACCGTCAGAAAGAAAAGGAACACAACCCTTACGACCTCAACGATTTCCGCTACGGGGTGCGATTGGAGTTGGGTATCGGCGAAAGCAGATTTGATTCTGGGGTGCGCCTTTTTGCTACCTATGATTTCAATACCCTCTTTGCTTCTGAAACTTCGCCACAACTCAATACATTTGTTTTTGGGGTGAGAATTTAAAAAAACTTGGTTTTAGAGCCTTTGAGCAATCAAAGAGATAACCGTAAGTATGTAGTTTCTTTTTTGTTCATAGTTCAAAAGAAATGAGTAGCGCGAAAGTGGAACTTCGCGCTACATTTTTTTTGCTATTTCCAACTTCTTTTTTTCCAATTCGAGCCTTTCGCCGTTTGTGGTAAAGTTGCAGCTGTGCTATCTTCTTGGGGATTTTCAAAAAGCATCAGTGCGACAAGTGCAGCTACTTTTTCGAGTTCGGTTTGCGCCTCTTTTTCCAACCCTTTTGAAAGGTATTCGGGTTTGAAATAACGTTCTACAAACTTGGTATCAAATGCACCCGATTGAAAAGCCTGATGTTGCATCACAAATTTACAGAAGGGCAGAGTTGTTTCGATACCTGAAATTTCATACTCGTCTATGGCTCTGACCATGCGCTCGATGGCTTCTTGGCGTGTGGGAGCATAGGTAATAAGTTTGGCAATCATAGGGTCGTAAAAAATGGGGACTTGCATGCCCGCCTCGAAACCGTCATCTACGCGCACACCTATTCCCTGTGGAATTTTGTAGTGTTCTACCTTTCCGATATTGGGTAGGAAATTATTGGCAGGGTCTTCGGCATAAACGCGCACTTCCATCGCGTGTCCTTCTATTTTGAGGTCGTCTTGTTGGAAGGGCAAGGCGTTTCCTTCCGCAATTCGGATTTGCTCCTTTACCAAATCTACGCCCGTAATCATCTCTGTAACGGGGTGTTCTACCTGCAAGCGCGTGTTCATTTCTAAAAAGTAGAAGTTTAGTTTTTCATCTACGACAAACTCTACCGTTCCCGCGCCGTAATAGTTGCAGGCTTTCGCCACACTGACCGCTGCCTGCCCCATAGCTTTGCGCATTTGAGGCGATACCACAGGCGAGGGTGCTTCTTCCACTACTTTTTGGTGGCGGCGTTGTACCGAACATTCGCGCTCAAAAAGATAGACCACATTGCCCAACTTATCGCCCAAGACCTGAATCTCGATGTGGCGTGGCGAGGTAATGTATTTTTCTATGAAAACAGAACCATCTCCAAAGGCAGAGATAGCCTCGCTAACGGCACGCTGCATCTGTGCCTCGAAATCGGCTTCGGTTTCTACAATACGCATGCCTTTGCCGCCGCCGCCTGCGCTGGCTTTAATCAGGATAGGATAGCCAATTTGAGCGGCTTCTTTTTTGGCAGTGAGAAGGTCGGTTACTGCTCCCTTAGTGCCAGGCACCATCGGAATATCATAAGCACTAACAGCGTTTTTGGCAGCCAATTTACTGCCCATCACTTCAATCGCCTCTGCCGAAGGACCGATAAAAATAAGCCCTGCCGCTTCTACGGCGCGTGCAAAAGTGGCATTTTCGGAAAGAAAACCATAACCGGGGTGAATGGCATCAGCCCCTGTTTGCTGGGCAGCTTCTATGATTTTTTCGATGCGCAGATAGGATTCCGACGAGGGCGGCGCACCCACACAGACCGCTTGGTCGGCAGCCTTGACGTGAGGCGCAAGTCTATCGGCTTGGCTATAAACGGCTACTGTTTTGATACCCATCTCGCGTGCAGAACGCATGACACGTAGCGCGATTTCGCCACGATTAGCTACCAAAATTTTTCGAATCTTTCGAGTGGGAAAAGAAGACATATCTTACAAAAAAAGAGTGAGGCGATGAAGAAGATTAAAGATGCCAAAGATAGCCTTTTGTCGTCTTTTTTCAAAATAAAAATAAAGAAAATGAAGTTGGGTTTCGCTTTCCTACCCTCAAAAAGTTAGCCCTAAGCCATAGGTAAGTTCATAAATCCATCTATCATTTGCCACAATGGGATTGGCATCATGCCAAAGGTCGACGTTTAGATTTATGCTTAGTTTTTTAGTTATTTTTAAAACTAAAAAACTATCTAATAAAACACGCGGTTTGAAAAAATTATCCCACCTTGCTTGATAGTAAATAATGGCAATCCAATCCAAAGTAGGCGAAAGTTCGGTATGAAAATGAATGTAACTGCTTGATTTGTAGGAGTTTATTGTCTGCAAATTTAGAACGCTATCTGTTAGCAGTAACCAATTTTCCGACTCATACATCATACCCGAAGCAAGTGCTAAATCTAACTTGGTAGAGCGTTTGAGGTGATAGCGCAGCTTAGTGCCTGCCACATACCGCGCCGAAAGGCGGCGAATATGGTCGTATTGGGCTTGTGAAAAAAGTTCATAACTTAGTTTTTTTCTGTGTCTTAAAGTATATCTAAGGTGAATAAAACCGTTGTGAATAAAGTCCTTTTTTTCGGCTCTGCCTCTATTAAGTTGGGCAATGAGTTGGGTCTGGTTTTTTGCTCCAAAATGCACCAAGTTGAACGAATTGGAAAGGCTCAAACTTCGCGCTCCCTGTTGAAGCAAAGTGCCGCCCAAAGTGATATTGGTTGCCCATTTGATAGAATCTGATTGCAGATATTTTTTGGCAATATTTAAAGTTTGAGCGGGAAGCCTATCAAAGTATCCTACTATCAAAAACAAAAAAATAAACTTACAAAAAAAATATTTCATATCAAAAGGTGTTAAAAGTTAGAAAGGATAGCCGATTGCCACATTCAAAGACGACTCGCGCAAGGGATATCGCCAAAGTCTATCGCCCACAAAACGGTTTCCTTCGGGCAGCGCAGGGTCAATAATTCTAATGCCAATATCTGCCCTAATGATAAGAAAAGTGAAATCAAAGCGCATACCAAAACCTGTACCTACGGCAAATTCTTTCCAAAAACGATTGACATTAAATTCCGAACCCTGCCGCGAATCTTGTGTGAGCATCCATACATTGCCTGCATCTATAAAAATTGCGCCCTCTACGAAACCAAAAAGCTTTTGGCGAAGCTCGATGCTGCCCTCTAAAATTAGCTCGCCCGGCTGCTCGAAACGGTAGTCAAAAGAGCCGTCAGATAGCAGCGGTGGCGTATAAGAGCCTGGTCCTAAACGACGCTGTTGCCAAGCACGAAGGCTATTGCCCCCGCCTGCGAAAAAATAACGCTCATAAGGCAACACGCCCACCCTGCCGAGAGGAAAAGCCGCACCTGCATGCAGGCGAAGGGCTAATTTCGTATTCCGATTTAAAGATTTGTAATAACGAAAGTCATTATCAAGGCGCGTAAATTGAAAAGATTGAATCGAGTCGCCTAATAGCACACCGCCAATTCCGCCTAAGTTTCTTTGTATAATGTTTAAAAAAGTAGTACCTATTTCTAACCGTTGTTGCCAATAGTGAGCCGTTTGAACGCGCCTACCATTGAAGTCTTGTAAGTTGGTGTTATAGGTATATTGCCCTCCTAAACTACTAATTGCACTTTTTCCAAAACTAAGAAGTAAATTATTCCCTCTGGCAGCCAGCTCTTCCAAATTTTGGCGAAAGGTGCTATCCAAGCGCGAGGTATTGATGAAGTTTAGGTCGAACAAATCAATTTGATAGGTTGTAAATTTATTGTTGTACCAATTATAGTCCCATGAAAAATCGAGGCTAACACGTTCATATTCAGGGCGATTTGTATAGGCTACCCCTGTTTGCAGGCGTGTTCGTGGGTTGAATTGGCTAAGTCTTTTTTTATAGCTTCGCGTCAGGAAGGGCGCGACAAATTGCGGAAAAAGTAGTGAAAAATTGAGGTTTAGCTGTTCTGTGCGAAGGGCTTGACTGAAATTCGTGTTCGTGCCTGCGGTGTTCAAAGCCGACTGGTATTCAATCGCGCCGCGTGCCGAAATTTCTAAAATCTCACAACCGCGAAAGAGGTTGCGATTTTGAAAGGAGGTAGAGAAAAAAGGACCGGGCAAGATTTGATTGACATTTACGCCGATTCCCCCTTCCAAAGAAATGTTATATTTTTTTAAAGGATTTGCGTAAATATGGGTGATAAATTTGCCATCTAAGGTATCGTGCCTGATATTGACCACGCTAAACATATTGAGAAAGGAAAGTGAGCGAAGGGTGCTATTTTCCTGACTTTGATTGAAACGCGCTTGGTTTTTGATAAGAATTTTACTATCTAATACTTTTTTAGAATATTTTTTGTCATATTCATAGTAAGTAATATCTCCGTATTCTGTTTGTTTTGCCAAACTACGCCGTCGCGAATTGGTTACATCTATCCAGACCTGCACGCTATCGACGTAATAAACCTGATGCGCTTCTTTGCCCATAGGGTTTGAAATCACAATTTCAATATCTAAACGATAAGGCGTTTGGATAAGTGTATCTATATTGAAATGAATATATTGTTTTGAAAAGTTAAAATATCCATTATCCAACATAAACGCATGCAAACGGTCGCGCTCGGCAGATAGGTGGCTTTCGTTGTAACGCCTTCCTGCACGAAAACGGCGATTGAGCGTATCCGACAAGACTAATTGTAGCATTGCCGTATCCGCAATTTGGTACTTGATTTGACGAACTCGATAAGGCTCGCCTTCTTGAATTTGGTAGGTAACTTGCGCCAATTTGTCATTAAACTTTGCATTTTGTACCTTTATTTGCACTTGATTATGAAAATAACCGCGCTGTTTGAGAGCCAAATGGAGCTGGTCGGCGGTTTGTTTTGCCAAAAGACTATCATAAATAACAGGCTTTTCGCCGATAGTGCGCATGAGCCAATTCCCTTCGCGCGTGTAACGCTCGGCACGCTCTATTTTTTTGGAATAGCGTTTCTTAATTTTCTGCCGTTTTTTCTGTGCTTTTTCCGAGTCGCCTATTTGCGCCAACATTTTTTGTTCATATTCTTTCCTTAAAAGTTCTAATTTTTGTGTAAATTCTACGGAATCTTTTTCACGATACGCCTGCTCCCCTATCACATAGGCATACAAATAGGGCATAATGGGCAAGTATAAAATTCGCCTGTTTGTCCTTTGGCGATAAAAACCTTCCAAATCTTCGGTAGGAATATTTTGGTTGCCCTCTATTTTTTGATTGTATAAAAACCGTTGATTATCAGATAGATAATAGGTAGGAACACAAGAAAAATTAGAAAAAAATAAAGGAAGGGCAAGAAGCCCCCAAAAAGCAAGTCTTATTTGAAAGCGATTTTTTTTCTTTTGTATCATAAAAAAATAAAATTTTACTAAAATTAGTACCTATCTTTGTTGTTTAGATAGTTTTTGATAGACTTTACCCAAATGCTATTATTTTTCATCACAATTTGCTCTAATTCTGCTACATACATCGTATCGAGCATTTCGGTTGCAGCCACATAAGCCGTTACGGGCGATTCGGGATAACGCTGCGCAAAGGCTTTGTTTGCCCTTACATAGTTTTGCCAATATTTTTCATATTGATTTTCTAAAAGCACTATTTTAGCACTATCGCCAACTTCCTTTGCCTTCATCATCTCTTGGGTGAGGCTGGGAATATCTAAGCCTTCTATTTGTGTGCTTTTGCGATAGGCATCGAAGACCTGATGGCTTTGCGAACCCACAACTTGCGCCTTTGCAAAAGCCGTCGCCGAAGCCGTAATTTGGATTTCAGCACGTTCTAAAAAAAGGAGTAGGTTGTTTTGAGGGTCAAAAATTTCCTCATTTTTGTCTAAAAGTGTCAACATAAAGGGCAAAGGCGCGTCAATTTTTGCTCTAAAAATAAAATCGCCTTTTTCATCTATTGGCACTTCAAAAAGCGGCATGATATTTTCACCACTAATATCGGAAAAAAGTAGTTTGTGCTTTCCTTCAAATCCTGCAATCGTACCGCGCACCAAATACTCATCTTTGAGGCGAGGCGAAGCGTCTGAAAAGGTTTCTGCTTGCTTGTTTTCGGGTGCAGGAGCGGAACAGGCAGCGAGAAGACCAAGTAAGAATAGATGGCAATAAAAAAGCAAGTTTTTCTTCATTTTGTATAAATTTGAATATGGAAAGTATAAAATAATTTACGCGCCTATTTTTATTCCGTATCGAAGGGAAGGGCGATAAATTGGGGTGCAGTAATTTGTTTGTTAAACCTTTTAATTAGACTTGAATCGTAATCGTTTTGGTAATATTTTTCGGCTACCTGCCCTAAGGTTTCGCCTTTTTCTAACCAATGCACGCCTTTTATAGGTACGATAAACCAATTTGCCCCTTGAATTTTACTACTTTTAATTGCACTTTCATTTTCAATATTAAAATCTTTTGCCAAAGTAGTAGTAGAATACTTGTTGTCTAAATCTTTGAAAAGGGCATAGAGGCGGAAATTTTGTGCGTCGTAGGCATCAAAGCGCGTATTTTTGATTTGCTCCTGTGCGGCGGCGGCTTGCTTTCCCTTTCCTTGTACGATAAAATGCAGGCTATCAGAAAGTTGTTGCAGGCTATCGAGCCTTTGGGTAAGGCTTTTTTCTTGGTCTTTCCAATCTTTTTTATTGACCAAAAACATAAAAATCAGAAAGATGGTCAGCAAAAAGACGCTTAGGGTCGTGATGATGGTATTTCTATCTATCATAAAAAAACAAAAGATAAGCAGAGGTTGAAATTTTAAATCTTTTAAAAGGGGTTATGCCGTTACTTTTTCGAGCAAGATGAGCGAAATATTGTCGTGTCCGCCCTTTCGGTTTGCTGCCGCAAGCAGGTATTCGGCTTTGGTTTTGAGGTCTAAATTGAAATTGAGCAAGACAGTTTCAATTTCACTATCGGAGAGTTCGTTGGTGAGTCCGTCGCTGCAAAGTAGGAACATATCGCCTTGCTGCATGCTTTGTAAAAGAGGGCTAAGGTTTTGAATATCAGGCTGATAATCTTCGCCGCCCAAGACGCGCGTCAGGACGCTACGCTGTGGATGTTGGAGGGCTTGCTGTGGCGAAAGGCGTTTTTGGTCGAGTAGGCTTTGCACTACCGAGTGGTCTTTGGTAAGGCGGCTAAGGGTCTGATTTTTAAACACATAGAGCCTGCTATCGCCCACATGTGCGCAATAAGCGACCTTTTCTGCCAAAAGCAACACAACCGCCGTCGTACCCATGCCCGCCCATTGCGGCTGCCCCGCTACCTGCGCCACAAGAGCTGCCTGTGCCGTTTCGAAGGCTTCTTGCAAGGCTTTTTTGAGTGGCAAATCCGCCCAAGCCGTATTTTTTTTACCCTTTAAAAAGGCATCAAAATAGAAGCGCAAGCTCTGAATCGCAATTTGAGCCGCTTTCGCACCTGCCTGATGCCCGCCCATGCCGTCGCAAAGGAAGGCAAAGCGTCCAAGTGGCTGTTCATAGAGGTCGAGCGCATCTTGATTTTCGCTGCGCGTCTTGCCTGCATGGGTCGCCATTTCCGCCATAAATGCAGAAGTCATATCGAGAAGTGTGTTAGGTCGAGTCGGGAAATGTTAAATTTTGATTTTAAGTTTGTTGGATAGTTTTAAATTTTATAGCGCGTTTTGCATAAAGAGAAGGCATTGTTACAACAATAAAAGCCTTAAATGCACCCCACCCCAAACCCCAGTAATGTTAAGTTCTGTAAAAAAACTTGTTTGGTCAAATTTGAAGCGAAATAAAATTTGGTTTTGAAACCCTCCCTTTGGGGGAGGGCAGGGTGGGGTTCATTCCTTTTTTATTTCAATCTCACTGCGGAAAAGGCAATGCCTTGTCCCTACATTCGAACCTAATTCTTAGAATTTAACATCACTGCCCCAAACCCCGCCCC